>CAYNBQ010000108.1:6229-11054 GCA_964395275.1 uncultured Verrucomicrobiota bacterium | reverse complement strand
CACCAGGCCCGTGAGACGGTACACGTCCCTGCCGATCTCCTCTCCCTGCACGATGCCGTAGCGGGAAACCCTTTCCGGGGGGACGCGTTCCAGTCCGATGACCGGATCCCCGTATTCCGAGAAGACCTCGAGGAGCCGGCCGAGGCAGGAGACGTTCGATCTCATCATCGTATCGCCCAGCAGCAGGGCGAACGGCTCGTTCCCGATGTGGCGGCGCGCGTAACGGACGGCGTCTCCCAGGCCCCGCTGTTCCGGTTGGCGCACGTAGTGGATCGCGGCCATGCGGCGCAGTCGTCCGACTTCCTCGAGTTCGGCCCGGCGGCCGCGTTCCCTCAGGGCTCTCTCGAGCTCCGGATGGCGGTCGAAATGGTCCTCGATCGGCCCCTTCCCGCGCGAAACGACGATGAGAATGTCCTCGATTCCCGCGGCGACGGCTTCCTCGACGACGTACTGGATCACCGGTCGATCGACCACGGGGATCATTTCCTTCGGGACGGCCACGGTCGCCGGCAGGAAACGCGTTCCGAACCCGGCGGCGGGGATGACGGCCTTGCGGACGGACGGGCTCACGGCGCCTGTTCCTCGATGGTCGGCCGCAGGACGCGGCATCCGATGCCTTCCAGGGCCTTTCGGATTTCCCGGTAGTGTACCGCGTCTTCGTAGATGCCCACGATGGCGCCGCCGGAGCCCGCGAACTTCGCGCTGGACCCGGCCCGCCGCGCGGTTTCCACCATCAGGCGGTGCCGATCGGAGATCGGGAAGATCGAGGCGCGCGTCTCGAAATTGAGATCCAGCAGCGGACCGATCTCGCGTCCCCGTCCCGAGAGGAGCAGGTCGCGCGCCTCGTCCGTCAGCTTCGCCAGGCGGTTCATGGCCTCGACCACGTCCGGGCGCCCTTCCTCGAAACGGACCCGGACCTCCGCGTGCGGTCTGGCGGACTCCTCCGCCGTCGCCGTGTCGTACGCGACGTAGAGCGGCGGCAGGAGGTTGGGGGAAAGGGCCTCGTAGGCCCCGAATCCCTGGGCCTCCATGATCGGCCGGCTGAAATCCATGTAGACCAGCCCTTCGTAGACCTGGACGACCCGGTCCTGGAGACCCGCCGGGATTCCGAGTTCGTCGCGTTCCACGCTGAGGATCAGTCCCGGCTGGAGATGTTTCGGAATCGAAACCTCGTAGAACTGCATCAGGGCCCGAAGGGTGGCGGTGACGATGGCGCTGCTGCCGGCCATGCCGACCTGCCGCGGGATGTCGGATTCGCACCGGATGGTGAAACGGCGATCCGGAAGGCGGATTCTCTGGGCATGGCAGTAATCGTGGAAGCGCTTGAGGGTGGCCTTGATCAGGCGTACGCCGCCGTAGTACCCGTGCAACCGGACGTCGCGGACAAGCTCGTCGAGATCCGCGAAACGCGAACGGTCGTCGATCGGCAGGATCTCGATTTCCGGGGATTCGTACAGGATGATCGACGCGGAATAGTTCCGAATGGTGAAAGCGATCGTCTTGCCGAAATAGCCGTCGGAAGGATTTCCGATGAGCCCGGCCCTTGCGTACGCCCTGGTTCGGATGATCAAGGCTCGCCTCCCGTTTCCGCTGTCCCGGCGTCGTCTTCGGGCGCCGCCGCCGCGCCGGGGGCGGCCGGGGCGGGCGTCGCCGCGCTCGAAGACGATCGTTCCAGTCGTTTCCGAAGTTCTTCGATCTTCTTCCGATCTTCCTTGGCGATCTCGTATCGGAAATCGGCGAAATCGCGGATCAGCTGTCCGAGCTGCCGCAGGATCGCCTCGTCGGCTTCTTCCCGCGTGTCGACGAAAAAGCTCTTTCCGGACATCCACGTCGCCCCGGGAAGGCAGGATCGGCCGTTGTTCACCAGCACCGGCTCGAAGTAGTTCAGGCGCGTCGTGCCGCCGATGCCGAAACGGGTTCCTTCCCAGTAGATCGTGCGACATTCCACCTGCACCTCCAGGCCGTTGTCGGCGATCGGATCGAGCGTGCCCAGCAGAAACGGAGCGATCTGTTCCATCCCGTCCCGTACGGCGACCTCGATGTCCAGCGGACCGTAGGAGAGGAGAAGTTCCTCGTCGCGCAGCCGGACGCGCAACCGGTAGGTGAAAGGGCGGAACGGCGGGCAGGGGTGGGCTCCCGGAGGCCGCGACGGCACCGTCGGCGGCTCTTCCATGGCCTTGATGAATTGGCGCAGCAGGAGCTTGAGCTGGCTGCTGATGGCGTCGACGGCGCCCTCGGCGTCGCGCAGGAAGAAGGAGAGCCATCGATCCCAGACGACGACGTCGAGTTCCTCGCCCGTACGGCGCAGCACCGCGTGGCGGTAGAGGGCGAGGCGCAGGTTGCCGAAAATGCCGATCTGGTAGCCGAGATATTTCGCCTTCCCCGCATCCAGGATGATGGCAAGGAAGTTCTTTGCGTCCTCCCTGAGAAGCGGCCGGAGCGCCGCCCCTTCCGTGAGGATGAAATCGTGCAATGCGCCGTCGAACCCGCTCACCGGGAAATCGAGGACCTCTTCATCGGCTTCGACGGCCGTGGCCAGACGAATGCCGTCGAGCCGTTCCAGGGCCGGAGATGCCGCCGCGGCCCGGGGCGCGGGCTGAAGGCCCGCCGACAGGAGCAGGGCGGCAAGGATCGTGCGGTTCGGCAGGGAACGGCTCATGACCGGCGGAGATTACCCCCGGACGGGGTTGCGATCCAGTCCGTGCCCGCCGCGCGGATCCGCGCTCCCCCTGGCAGGGCGGGATTCATGCGGGTCGTACCCAGGTGCGGTCCACCACGACACGGGCCCGGAAGGCGATCTCGTGGAGCAGAATGGCCACGCGCTTGTGATCCGGCAGTTCCGCCTCGAAGATCGCCTCCAATCCCCGGAAGGGGCCTTCGGTGATCATGACCGGTTCGCCCGGGCTCAAGCGGACCGGCCGGATGACCACGAGGCCGTTCTCATCCTCGTGGCGCCGGATCTCTTCGATGATCGTGTCGTCGACCGGCGTAGGGTTCGATCCGAACGAAACCACGCGGCGTACGCCGAGGGTGTAGGTGACCGGTCGAAGATCCCTCGCGTACACGAAGCGGGCGAACAGATACCCGGGGAACATGGGCCTGATCGCCTCCACGATCCGCCGGCCGGAGGTCTTCCGGAGCCGGATCCGCGGCAGATAGACCTCGATCTCCTGCCGGCGAAGCTGTTCCTCGGCCCAGTTCTCCTGCTGGGCCTTGGTGTGCACGCAGAACCAGGCGGGTTGATCGCTCGCGTCGTTCATGGGGATGTTGCGATTTCCGATATGACGTTCCGCTCCTATGATACTCCATCGGCCGGCAGGGTGTCGCGGGCGGTTTTCGCCCGGGGATCCGGGGTCAGTAGGTAGCGGTCATCCGGACGTAGTACTGGGTCCGGTCGTATTCCGTCGTTCCCACGGTCGACGTCTGGTCCGTCCAGTCGAGACCCACGGCGACCGACAGCCACGCGTTCGGCGCATAGGTCAGGGAGGCCCCCAGGCGGTATCGGTCGTCCTTGCGCGAAACCAGCCGGGGCGGTTCGCCCGGCGGACGCACGAGCGCCGGAAGCTCGTAGTCCAGAACGCTCCACTCCCCGAAGAGACGGAGACCGAAGTCGCTCGGGAAGCTGTGGGACAACCCCAGGCTCAGCCGGGTCTCGATGAAGTTGTTCGAGGCCTGGAAGGCCGCCGTGTTGATGGTCCGATTTCCCGTCAGATTGAGGCTCGTCCGCGGCCGCATCTGGTAGGCCACCGAAAGACTGCCGATCCAGTTGTCGGCCGTGTCGTCGATGGCGTTGAACTCCTCCGCCGTGTAGCCGGCCGCCTGGATGACGGAGATCTCCTCCGGGGTGAAGACGTTGACCGCTTCCTGCGCGGTCAGCTGTTCGTAACTCCGGTGGTCGTAGCCGATCGTCAGCCGGCCCGTGAGTTTCGTGCGGTATCGTCCGGCCACCCCGATGCTCAGGTTGTCGTAATCCGAATTCCCGCGGAAGGTCACGTTGGTGCCGGCATCCCGTTTCACCCAGCCGTGGTGATAGATCAGCATCACGGAGGTCTTGGGCGTGATGGAGTAACCGGCCTGTCCCCCGACCTCGTAGTCGTCGCTGGTGGCGATGTCTTCCTTGTCGGCGGTGGCCGTGCGGGTCCATCCGTTGACGCCGACGAAGGTCCTGGGCCCCACGACCCAGTCCACGCTTCCCCGGAAGGTATTGTCGCGCCGCTGGACGTCCTGGCTGGTTCTGGCGGCATCGACGTCCCATCCCGTCGTTGCGGAAAACGAGTCCGAAACGAGGATGGTCACGTCCCGCGCGGTCGTGTATCGCGCCCCGATGCGGAACTGCACGACGCTGCGGTTGGCCGCGGTGTACTGGTCGTAACGATCCGTCGAGTAATTGACGTCGAACGTCAGCGCCCCCTGTTCCGCTCCGAGGCGCTGCAAGCCCCCGACCCCGAGCCGCAGGGTCACGTAGTAATCCCCCTCGACCGGGGGAGAGACGTTCGGATTGATCTCGAGCGGCTGTGGCGTGTCGACCGGACCGGGGAGGGTTACGTCGAGGGCGGCGTCCTCCGGGGTCAGGCCCTGGACGTCTTCGGGCGTTTGGGGATTCCCCTGGAAGACGTTGTCGCTGTACGTCAGATTGAGTCCGACATAGGGATGGGCCGTCATCGAGCCCAGACGGATCCCGTCCCCCGGACGGGCGCTCGCCGGCGGAACGGCGAGTATCCAGATCGCGGCGCCCGGCAGCAGAAGGCGAAGCCGTTCCTTCATCATGATCCCCTGACCTCCCTGGTGAGAAGACGCGTTCCCGGGATGCGAACACGCCGACCGC
>CAYNBQ010000108.1:0-6129 GCA_964395275.1 uncultured Verrucomicrobiota bacterium | reverse complement strand
CCTGTGAATAACCTGCGAACAACCGCGGGATCGGATGGTCCTGAACCTGCTGTGTTCTGTTCGGCTTTCTTGCGCTGCTTTCCGCCGGCTCCGGGAGGGGACGCGATCTCGAAAGGGGGGCGGCGGCTGGGGATATTCCGGGGGGCGGAGTTGCAACACCGAAGCGTAACTGTATCATGGACGCGCAGTTAGGGTCGGAGGTGTGCGAACGCGCACGCCTGTGGCGGTAGCATGCTCCGATGGGGACGAGGCGCGTCGCGACGAAGAAGGCGGCGAAGCGGGAAAAGAATCTGTAACCACCTGCCGATGATGTACTTACGCTTTCATCTAACCGCCGTCTTTCTTCCCCGGGAGGACGTCTGCGCGGGAAGACGCGACGCGGGGCTCTTACCGGGCGGTTCACCCGCACGAGTCCGGCAGGACGGCGGGTCGGCGGAAGCCGGCGCGCGAAGGCGGAATCCGGCGCGGAAGGGGGATCGTTCGCCGGATTCGGATCGGATTTCTCCGGTCGTTGAAGCCGGCGTTCGCGGGAAATCCGTCTTCGGCCCCGGCCCTTTCCGGGGTCCGGAACGCCCCCGGAAGAACTTGAGAGAGATCCGCTTCTTTGACTTCGCGGGGAAAGCCGATCGTACTGCGTCGGCGGGCGGGGGAGGCGAAGCGTGTCGCGGGGGGCGGGAGCGCGGTTCGGCGGGGTTCTCTCCGGAAAGGTTCCGATCGGGGCTCGCGCGCGCACGGATCGCAACGTAGGGTCTCTGCACAGTGGTTTCCATGAAGATCAGTCGATGGATACGAAGATCGATTCCGGGTCTCCTCGGACTGGGGCTTGCGGGTCTCCTCCTGAGCGGGTGCGCTGATTCGGGCGCGCCGGCCGGTTCCGGCACGCCCGCCACGATCATCGGCACGCCCGGGACGGCGTCCACGCCTTCCGGGGAATCTCCGGGCGGGGCGTCGGCCGGATCCCCCGATCAGGCCGCGGACGGCGGGGCCCCGGTCGCCGGGCAATCGGGTCCGGACGCCTCCGCGGAGGAGGACGATTCGTCGGTCATCTACCGGGGCGACATCCTGGTGGTGGACGTCTTCGGAGAGGACGACCTGAACCGGGAAACGGAAGTGGACAAGGACGGAACGGTGAACCTGCCCCTGATCGGCCAGGTCAGTGTGGCGGGAAAGACGAAGATCGAGGTGCAGAAACTCATCGCCGAACTGTACGGACGGGACTACTTGAAGTCGCCCGTGGTGACCGTCGACGTCAAGCGCCAGGAGCGGGCCCGGGAACGGCGGGTCGTCACGGTCCTGGGGGAGGTCCGGAATCCCGGGGTCTTCCCCGTCCCGCCGGAGGGAACGCTGCGGCTGTCGGAGGTCATCAGCATGGCGGGCGGATTCACCGACATCGCAGCTCCCAGGAAGATCGAAGTCAGCCGGATCGGACCCAAGGGCCGCACCCGGGTGGGCAGATTCAGTTTTGCGGCCATCACGTCGGGCAAGATCGACGACGTGGAACTCCAGCCGGGGGACATCGTCACGGTTCCGCGCAGCGTCTGGTGACGGCCCGGTGCGACCGACGGCCCGGCGTCATCAAGATTCCGATGAAGGGATTCCGATAGCCGCATGAGAATACGAGGCCAGAAAGATCCCATGGATCGATCCGATTCGGAAAAGGTCGAGGCGCTCTATCCGCCGTCGCTGGCGATGAGCGGACGCGACTACGTACGAATCATCCGGGAGCGGCTCTGGATTCTGATCCTGGTGGTCTGCCTTGCGTTCGGCGTGGCGGTGGTCCGCACGTTGCTTACAACGCCGACGTACGTCGCGTCGGCCAGGCTGCAGATCGATCCCGTGGTTCCGAAGATCAAGGGGATCGAGAATCCGGCCGAATCCGCGCAGTCGGTCTACGGGTTCTGGGGATTCAAGGAATATTTCAAGACCCAGCTCGAAAACCTCAAGAGCCCGGCCCTGCGGGCCAAGGTGGCGGAACGGCCGCCGGTTCAGCAGGCCCTGAGGAGGTTCTGGCAGAAGAAGCGCAGTTCGGACGCCCCCGATTTCATCGAACAGTTCCTGCCGCGGTCGTCGAAGGACCGATCCCCGGTTCCGGAGGCCGGCGAGGGGAGCGGGATCCTGCCGCTGCCTCCGCTGGCGGTTCATGTCAACGCCGTTCGGGACACGCGCCTGGTGGATGTCTCGGTCGAGACGGAAGACGCGGAGCTGGCCGCGGTGTTCGCCAACGAACTTGCCGCCGCATTCCAGGAAGAGAATCTCGAGCAGCGAATGAAACGCTCGAGCGAAGCCCTGGAATGGTTGGCCAAACGCGCCCGGGATCTCGAGAAGCAGGTCGCGGAAGCGGAGATGGCGCTTCAGGACTACAAGGCGCGCGAAGATACGATCGCCCTGGAGGACCAGAGCAACATCGTCACCGCGGAGCTGGAGCAGCTCAACGAAGCGGTCACGCGGGCCAAGACCGAGAGGATCGCCGCGGAACGCACGTACCGTCAGCTCCAGAACTTCCTGGAAGGGGATGTGCCGGTCGAACAGCTTCCGGCGGCTCTGACCGTCTCGGAAGGATTCCGAACGGTGCTGGCTCAACTGGGAGAGAAGAAGGCGGAACTGGCGCGTCTCCAGGAGCGGTATCTCGACAAACATCCGAAGGTAATCGAGGCGAAGGCGGAACTCCAAGGGCTGCGGGAACACGCCCGCCTGGAGGCCCGGAACCTTCTGGAACAGGCGAAGGCGGATCTGGACCTGCTTCGAGCGAGGGAAGAGGGACTTCAGGCGGCGCTCGAGGAGCAGGAGAAGAAGGCGATGCTGCTCGATCGCAAGGCGGTCGAATACGGCATCCTGGAGCGCCAGGCCGAGACGACGCGGAAACTGTATTCTTCGATCCTCCAGCGGATGGAAGAGGCGAGCGTCGCCGGTACGGTCGAATCCAACAACATCACATTGGTGAAGGAGGCCGTTCCGCCCGGCCGCCCCGCGAAACCGAACAAGCCGCGGATCCTCGTTGCCTACACGGGATTCGGATTCGTCGTCGCCGTGGCGTTCATTCTCTTCCTGAACATGCTCGACGACCGGATCCGGTCCCAGGAGGACGTCGAGAACAGCCTGAAGATCCCGTTCCTCGGATATGTGCCGGTCATCGCGAAGCGGAGTTCGGTCCGGCGCGACCGGGTGGTTGCGGACGACCCGACCTCGACCACAGCGGAGGCCTTCCGGAACGTCCGCGCCGCGATCGGGTTCTCGGAAGAGAAGGATCCGATCAAGCTGCTGGTGATCACCAGCGCGAGCCCGGGCGAGGGAAAATCCCTCGTGGCGAGCAACCTCGCGATTTCCTATGCGCAGACCGGCGCCCGGACGCTCCTGGTGGATGCGGACATGCGCAGGCCGTCGGTTCATCACATCTTCGCCGTCGAACGGAGCCCCGGGTTTTCCGACGCCCTTTCCGGAACGCACCCGCTGCAATCGACGGCGGTCGAGTCGGGGATCGAGAATCTTTACGTCTGTTCGGCGGGGTCGCCGGTGCCCAATCCGGCCGAACTCCTTGCCGGAGAGGGGCTTCGGGCCTTTCTGACGGAGGCCGCGGAATCGTTCGACCGGATCGTGTTCGACACGCCGCCCGTAAGCGCGGTGTCGGAACCGTTGCTTCTGGCGCCGCAGGTGGACGGCGTGGTCCTGGTCACCCAGTTCCGCCGCCTCCGGACGCCGCTTGCGAAGAGAATCGTCGTCCGCCTGATTCGAGCGCACGCACGGATCATCGGAGCGGTGATCAACCGGATCGACGTCCGCAAGGGCGCCTATAACTACTACTACTACGGATACTACGACTCCTACGAGTACGGCGAAGACGGCAAGAGAAAAAAGGCCCAGAGGAAGGTTCGCAGGAAGCGGAGACATGCCGACGGCCGCACGCGGCGTCCCGCCGGGTCGTCTTCGTCCACGCCTCGCGAGAGTTCGAAATCCCTTCCCGAGGATCGGGATCCCCCGGCGGACCGGGTCGAGGAGATCCACGCCGAGTAGAGGGGACCCGGCGGCCGTCGCCGTCGCCGCTTCGCGGAGGTCCGCCGGCAAGGGGCGGAAAGGCGGGCGAATTCCTTCCCCATGGTTGGGCTGCGGCGGGTGAGGGCGTTTTCCACAGCCCGCCGTCCGGATTCATGAGCGCGAACATCGAATATCCCGAACGGGTCATCCGCCCGCGACGCGGGCTCGTGCCCATCGATTTCGCCGTCCTGGCGCGGTACCACGAACTGCTCTTCTTCCTGACGTGGCGCGACATCCTCGTCCGGTACAAACAGACGGTACTGGGGGTGGCGTGGGCGGTCGTCCAACCGCTGCTGACGATGGTCGTTTTCACCCTCATCTTCGGCAGGGCCGCCAAGTTTCCGAGCGCCGGGGCGCCCTACGCCGTCATGACGTTTGCGGCCCTTCTTCCCTGGCAGTTCTTCGCGAACGCCCTGACCCAGGGGAGCAACTCGATCGTTTCCGCCGGCGGCATGATCAGCAAGATCTACTTCCCGCGACTGATCATCCCGGCCGGCGCGACCCTGGGCGGAATCGTCGATTTCCTGATCTCCTTCGTAATCCTCGTGATCCTGATGTTCGTCTACCACGTGCCGTTCCGGATTCATCTCCTTCTGTTGCCGCTCTTTTTCGGCGTAGCCGTTCTTGCGGCGTTCGGCGTGAGCCTCTGGTTCAGCGCGCTCAATGTGAAGTATCGCGACGTGAAACACATCGTGCCGTTCCTGGTTCGGATGGGGGTCTACATCAGCCCGGTGGGCTTCATGAGTTCGATCGTTCCGGAGAAATGGCGTTTCTGGTACGGGCTCAACCCGATGGTGGGCGTCATCGACGGCTTCCGCTGGGCGATCCTGGGCCCGGAATTCGAGCCGTACTGGCCCGGGTTCTGGGCGAGCCTGGGGATGGTGATCGTGATCCTGATCAGCGGCGCCTATTACTTCCGGTACTTCGAGAAGACGTTCGCGGACGTGATATGACGAAGCAGGGCGGGCGGCCGGGCGAGAGTCTTGCGGGTGCGCCGGGAATCGGAATCACCGTGCGCTCGGGAAGGTCGCGGCCGCAAGGCGGGCCGGGCCTTCCGCCTTCCGGCATTGTTGTCGCCCTGTCCGCGGCGCCCGTTTTCGGCATTCCCGCATTTCCACGATGAGCTGCGAAAGACCCGTCATTTCCGTCCGCGATCTGGGGAAGCGGTACCGCCTGGGAGCGACGGTTTCCCACGACACCCTGCGCGATGCGATCGCGCACGGGGCGAGATCCCTGTTGCGGAGGGCGGGCAGCCCGGCCCGCGGGAGGGAGGACCGGGATTTCTGGGCGTTGCGGGACGTCTCCTTCGACGTCGGCCGGGGGGAGGTGCTCGGGATCATCGGGCGGAACGGGGCGGGGAAATCGACCCTGCTGAAGCTGCTCAGCGAGATCACCGAACCCACCGAGGGCGAGATCCGGATCCGGGGGCGCGTGGCGAGTCTGCTGGAGGTCGGAACGGGATTCCACCCCGAGCTGACCGGTCGGGAGAACATCTACCTGAACGGCGCCATCCTGGGCATGACCCGGGGGGAGATCCGCCGGAAATTCGATCGGATCGTTGATTTTGCGGGTGTGGAACGGTTCATCGATACGCCGGTGAAACGCTACTCGAGCGGCATGTACGTCCGACTGGCCTTCGCCGTGGCCGCGCACCTCGACCCGGAGATTCTTCTCGTGGACGAAGTTCTCGCGGTGGGGGATCTCGAGTTCCAGCGAAAATGCTTCGGGAAGATGGGGGAGGTCGCCAGCGGCGGGCGCACGGTCCTCGTGGTGTCGCACAATCTGGCGCAGGTGGGCAGGCTGTGTGCGAGGACCCTTTGGATTGATCGCGGCAGGATCGTGCTGGATGGGCCCACGGACGAAGTCGTCCGAAGTTACGTCCGGAAGAGCCTCTCCGCGGAAGAATCCCGCGAAGCGGATCGGATCCGCAACCGCAGCGAGGGCAGCGGCGAATGCGTCTTTCAATCGGTCCGACTGTTGAACGAAAAGGGGGAATCCGCCGAACGTTTTTTCTTCGGCGAACCGGTCCGGTTTCGTCTTGATGTCGAGTCCCGCAGGAGAGCCCCTTCCGTCGTTTTCTCCGTGGACATCCGTACGGAA
>CAYNBQ010000107.1:0-11244 GCA_964395275.1 uncultured Verrucomicrobiota bacterium | reverse complement strand
TCGCGGCGACCGGCCAGGTGCGCGCCGCGAAGGGGAATCGGTCCGACGGGATCTGGTTCATTTTCCAGAAAAACCACCAGAAGAGCAAACTCGAGACGAAGATGATGGGGAACATCACCAGCTCGGCCTTGAACAGCGACGTGAACTTGGTGCGGGTCAGTTCCAGTTCGCGGAATTTCTGGGCGGCCGCGCCGAAGTCGAAGAGCGGGATCGGTGCGAACCAGATGTCGATCCCGCGGTATCCGCTCGTGATGAAGACGGTTTCCTTGAGGAAGGGCGTCACCAGTCCCTGGCCGGTCAGCCCGATCAGGCGCGCCGAGATGTAGGAATGCAGGGGAGACCAGATGAACCCGAAGACGAGGAAAATCCAGATCGGGAAACCGGGGACCAGAACGTGCGAGATCCAGGTGAACCCGGCCGTCGCCGTCAGGAAGAGCAGGGCGCCGACCCACGTCGGGAAATCGCCGCGTTCCCTGCAGGGGGTCCTGTAGGGAGGTTCGCCCGGTTCGCGCGGCGGATCGTCGGGGTTGGTCCGGGGCCGGCCCTCCTTCCGCGCGCGGAGGTTGCTCCACAGGGCCCCGATCACGTGCCGCAGTCCGATCACCGCGACGGCGCCCGCCATGCCGACGGTGACGCTCATCCAGAAATCGAAGCTGAGGATCATCTGGTTGACGAGCAGACCGTTGCCCGGCGTCCAGTGGGGGAAGAATCCGAAATGCTGGAGGATCGGGTTGCCGAAGACGCTGGTGAGCATCACGGCCGCGAAGATCCCGAGCACGAGGCGGAAGGGCAGGATCATGCCCATGATCAGGATCACCACGTCGAAACTGATCGAGATGAGGCTGGCTGGGAGGAAGTTTTCGACGTTGCGGGTGAAATCCACGAAGGGGATCGGGAAGAGCATGATCGGCTTGGCCATGAACAGACCGGTCACCACCGGCAGGAGCACGTAGAGACATCCGAAGAGAACCCCCAGGGACGCGCCGGTGCTGAAGACGGTCCATCGCCAGGATCGGCGTCCCGGGACGCCGTCGGTGTCGCGGTCGGTCGATTCGGCCAGGGCGGTGGCGCCCTGGGCGGCGATCGGCGCCAGGGGGAAGGGCAACCGCTCGTAGTCGGACGTCGCCCGGAAGACGAGATACCCGAGTCCGAACCAGGCCATCCGTCCCAGGAGATAGCCGAAGGCCAGCAGGAGGATCGGCGAAAGAAAAGCGGTGGAACGCGACCACCACCAGTCGCGATGAATCAGGTTGCGCTGGAGGATGGCGGCGGAATCCGCCGGGGGGACGACCCAGTCGGGGATCCGGTCGGCGATCCCGGCCGTCTGGGGCGACTGGAGCAGGTACTGGTTCCAGATGCAGAGGGCCAGGGGACCGCCGGAAAGGGCGAGGTGGGCGAGGGTCACCGCCGCGATCGACGAGGCCACGTAGAAGAGAACGAAGACCTCCTGGCGTTTCAACTGGGCGAAGCTGCGCCGGGCCAGCTCGGCGAAGAGAATGATGGTGACCCATTCGGCGGCCGGTCCCAGGCTCTGTCCCGCCACCAGGCCGAGGTAGACCGAGCCGGGCATCATGATGACGGCCACGAAGAGGGCGCCCAGGACGGTCCGCTTCGAGAAACCGTCCACGTAGGGCCCGTGTTCCAGCGTGGGATCGGCGGCGGCGACCGTGAACTCGGCCGCCAGTCCTCGTTCCCCGGTTTCCCGTCGGGACTTCTCTTTCTTCGGATCAGCCATTCCGTGGGTCCGCCTCGTCTCGTGGAGTTCCTGCCTCCCCGCCGTCGAGTCCGGGGAAGAGTTCCCCGGCCAGCCGTTCGTAACGTCGAATCTCTTCCCGGGGCAGGATCCGCCAGAGAAGAAGCTGTTTGCGCATGGCCATGACGAACCAGGGGGTCAACCGGCGCCAGTTCTGCTGGTCGCCGCTTTGCCGGACGGCTTCGAGATGGGCCTGATGGACGCCCGCGTCCTCGCGGAAGACCACCCGGAGTACGGCGTGATGACTCACCCCCAGATCGAACGGCGCGAGCCAGGCCCGGAAATGGAGCACGGGGATCCGATCCCCGGTCCCGGTCTGCTCGACGGCGGCCGCGAGATCTTCGGTGGCGATGCGTCCGGAGGAAACCCCCTGCATCCCGTCGAGATACTCGTACATGTAGGCGAGCATCGCCGGGATCGCGGAGGCGGATGCGACGAAGGGAAGGTAGACGCTCATGCGGTCCCGGCCTTCCTCGCCGCCGCCGGATTCGAAGAGGACCTCGGATCGTTCCTCGGGGACGGCCGCGCGGAAGGCCTGGCGGGCCGGGTAGATCGTCGAGAGCAGGACGATGGCCATGGTGAGCACGGCGACGAAGATCGCCGACCCGGCCGAGTAGTTCAGGGTGAGTCCCGGCAGCCACCCCGTGGCCAGGAGAATTCTCGAGGTCATCTGTCCGAGCAGGTATCCGACGGCGGCGCCCATCAGGGCGTAGACGGCGGATTCCGCGAGGAAGAGGGACGAGACGTGCGAAGGCGACAGGCCGACGGAGTTGTAGACGAAGATCTCGCCGCGGCGTTCGTAGACGGATCCCAGCATCGTGCCCAGGACCATCGCGCAGCCGAGGAAGAGGGGAACGAGGATGTGTCCGGCGGCGGAGATGCGGCTGCGGTTCAACGAGGCGTATAGGGAGACCTCGCCGTCGGCGCTGACGAGCATCGTGAGGTTCGACCGGCGCACGAAGGATTCGGCGGCGGTCCGGGGATCCTCCGAAGGACCGGGGATGACGGCGATCGACCGGATCGAACCGCCGATCCGCCGTGCGAATTCCAGGGGTACGAAGGCCACCTGGGCGCAGGGTCGATGGACGTATTCCTTCAGGGTGTCGATCACCTCTTCTTCCGTGGCCTGGGCGTCCTCGAACTGTTGCCGGGCGAAATCCACGGGCGTGAGGGGTTCCCCGTCGATATCCCGGATTTCGTCGACCTGTCCGTCGTCGATGATGCCGAGCAGGGGAATCTCCCGGCCGAAGATCCGCACGAACGGCGGCGGCCCGGGCCGATCGAGATCCTCGGAACGCAATCCGAGGGTCTCGGCGACATGAAGAGGCAGGATCACGCCCTCCTCGTCGGACGGACGGAACCAGCGGCCGGCCAGCAGGGCGCGGTCGATGCCGGTGATCCGCGCCTCGGACGGTTCCAGGCCGACGAGGGCGGGGACGCCGAAGATCCGTTCCCCGGGACCGCCCCGCGCCCGGGCGCCGGGAGAATCATCCGGGACGATCAGGTCGATGTTCGATCCGAAGCCGACGTAGTCGGAAAAGAACCATGCGCGGGCGGCGACGGCGCCCTGCGGATTCCCGGCGAAGTTCCGCCGCAGGGAATCGTAGAGCGGATTGGGCAGGGGCGCCCAGTTGCGGTCGCGCACGAGAAGACCGCGATAGAGCGGAACGCCTTCCGGATGCCGAAGCCGGGAAATCCCCAGTTCCGGCACCAGGGAGGTGAACGACAGCAGCGTGAAGGTGACCAGCGTGATGGTCAGGGCGGTCAGAAACGCCCGTTGCGGCCGGCGCCGGATGTTCGCGATGCCGAGGTCGACCGCCCGCGTGGTGACGCTGCCGACGTCGAGATGATCCTCGTGCAGGCCGCTGACGGCGTGTTTGCGTTCGCGAAGCAGAGCGTCGATCTTGCCGAGCACCATCGCCCCGACCGTGACGCCCAGCACGAGGATGACGAACGAAAGCAGCACGAGCATCGGCGTCAGCGTGAACCGGAAGGCGGGATGCACCAGGGCCAGGATCGCGAAGGTGCCGGCGAAGATGACGACCATGCCGGTGATCCGGCCCCGGATCGTCGCCGAGGCGAGCAGGAGCCGTTCGAGGCAGTAGGAAAAGGGGATCAGCAGGGCCAGGTAGAAGATGACGCCGCGGATCATGTTGTTGGCCATGCGCAGCAGCTCGCCGTAGGCGCGGCTTTCCAGGGCCCAGCCCTGTTCGGCCGCGCGCCGGTACCGGCCGTACTCGAGACGATCCAGCGCGGCGCGGGCTTCCCGGAGGTATCCCGCGGCTTCCTCGTGGATCTTGCGCACGCGCGGGTTGTTGATTCCTTCCTCCTCGAAACGGGTCAGACGCCATTCGTCCAGGTAGCCCATGCTCTCGGCGCCCTCGAGGATCCAGGATGGGATGGTCCGCAGTTCGTTGAGCACGTACCCGGTTCCCCGGGGGTCTTCGGGGCTGTTGTTGATGAGGATCAGGCGGCGTTCCTGGAAACCGAACCCGAGGGTCAGCCGCACGCGCAGGTTCGGGTCGGCCCAGACGGTCATGCAGTTCTCTTCCGGATCGCCCAGGAAACTCTCGGCCTTGCTGATGCCCCATTCGAAGGGGGGACTGTCGGTGGAGGCGTCGAGAATCTGGAGATCGGTCAGCGAGATGAACCCCCGGGGTTCGGTCAATCCGGCGAGGGTGACGGGGCGGCACGGGAAGACGACGAGGTTCAGGTGCTGGACGCGCCGCCGGATCTCCGTTTCGAAAGGGTATTCTCCGGGCCGGGACTGGTCGACCGCGTAGAGGACGCTTCCGTCGAGGGAACGGTGCGATCCTCCGGCGCCGTCGCGCAGGATCGAGGCGTATTCCCGGATCGCCTCCGGGTTCTCGGAAACGAATCGATCGCCGGCCAGTCCGTAGGCCTCGAGCCGCACGCGCTGGAATTGAGCGTTGCCGGTGATGTCGCAGAGGCCGTCGATGTCGAAGCGGCCGCGCTCGTCGGTCAACACGAGCGGGATCCCGCGAAGACCGTGGAAATGCTTGTCGCCGCGCCCCGTCTTGAGGACGACCGCGGCGCCGCGAAGGGGTTCGCTGGGGGTGTAATCGCGTTCCTGGTCGAGCCAGACGGTCCGTCCCCGGATGGCCGCGATCTTGGATTCCATCCGGCGGCTCACGAAGGGGCCCCGCCAGTAGGCGAAGGCCAGGGCGAGATCGACCAGCCCGGCGCGCTCTCCGTGGATCCGCCGGATCTGGGAGAAGAGGCGTTCGGGGCGGAGGGTCTCGAAGGTGTCGTGAGGGGTGTCGACGTAGCGTCGTTCGTCGTCGAGGGAGACCAGGCTGACCGCCGGAAAGCCGGCCAGGTTGGGGATCTCGCTCTCGAAGGCGGTGCGGTAGGGGAAATAGGTCCACCAGCCGCGGCCCGAGGTGGGGTTGATGCAGTCGATGAACGCGTCCGGAAGCCGTTCTTCCTCGGGGAGATCCGGGTTCCGGAAGGAATCCACGAAGTTGTCGAGCTGCTGTCCCAGGGTGCTGAAGCGCGGGCGCAGATAGTGTTCGTTCTCGCCGCGGAACCCGCCGAACGCGAAGACCCCGATCCGGTTCGACCGGCTGGAGAGATCCAGGCCGACGAAGAGCCCGGGACGACCCATTTCGGCAAGCAGTCCCTCCCCGCCGTCCGGATGCCGATCGATCGTTTCCGCGAGATCGCGGACGAAGGCGGTGATTCCCGCCATGGCCTGTCCGTGGGCGGAGGTGAAGAGGGCGTAGAGGGGGCGGGGGGGCGGTTCCGGCAGGGTCCGCAGGGATCGGACGAGTTCGAGCAGGACGGCCGCGCCGCAGGCCTGTTCCGCGCCGGGGGCGAGATCCGGAACCATGGAGATGCTGTCGTAGTACGCCTGGAAGACGATGGGCGAAGTGCTTTCGGGATCGTCGTGCCGGGCCGTCGCGCCGGGGGCGATCCGCACGAGCAGGTTCCATGCGGGAACGTTTTCCCACTGGGTGTCGCAGAAGAGGACGACGGATCCCCTGGCGGTCTCCGGAATCTCGCGCAGGGCGCGGGAAGCGGCCGGGTCGGCGTAATACCGCGGGATGTCGGCGGGCACGGTGAGCATCTTCTTGCGGGCGAGCACGCCGGGGGCCTTCCTTTCGCCCGTGAAGATCACCGCCCTGCCGCCGAATTCCTGGACGCCGAGCCATTCGGCGCCCGAATCCCAGTCCACCAGGACGACGGCGCCGCGGATCGGTACGCCGTTCATCTCCGCCTCCGTGGCCTTGCCGATATCGACCAGGGGCCCTTCGATCCCGTCGCGGGGCGTCCGGCAGGTGCGCACGAGGTTCGGCCAGAGCGGGTGGAGGGGGATCTCGCGGCCCGTGTCGCCCACCCGCAGGACGCAGCGGCGGGTGACCGGTACGGCGACGGCGATCTCCTGGACGGACGTCTCCGAGGGCGGGATTCCCATTTCGCCGAGCCGGGCGCGGATGTAGTCGAAGGCCCGGCGCGCCCCGGGCGAACCGCTCATCCGCGACGGGAAACGCGTCAGCTCGCGCAGATGGGTTTCGACGGCGTTTTCGTCGAGATCGGCCGCGCGGGCCACGTCGGGGAGCTTGACGACGAGCGGCGGAGGCCGTCCCGTCCAGGCGGCGATGACGACGGTCAGCACGATGAAGACGACGGCGAAAAGCGTCCACGGGAGAACGCCCCGCCGGGACGGTCGGCCGGGCCGCCGGGGGGTCGGTTCGGGACTCGATTCTCGCGTCACGGTTCCTCACCCCCAGAAGTGGTAGACCTGCGTGCCGGCGATCGCCCCGTAGATCATCCAGAGACTGCCGACGGTGAACTCGCCCATGACGAGGCCGACGAAGAACGGCTGCGCCTTGCGATACATCTGCGCGCCGCCGTAGCGGGTGATCAGCGCCTTGGCGAGCCAGCCGAGGAAGATGCAGGCCCAGAGTTTGCCCATCGACCACGAGGTGGCGGTGGCGTATCCGACCGGATGCCACACCCACCAGGCGAACCGCATCCGAAGCGATCCCAGAAGCAGGGAGAAGAGCAGGCCGATCCCGGTGGCGATCGTGGCGGCGATCCGGGGCCGCTGCGGAAAGGAGAGGAACGGCACGATCCGCCGGAACCAGGCCTCCTGGGCGAACGCGTCGCCGGCGGGCCGGCCGCTGTATCCGTAGACGTAGAGGGCGTGAAGGACGGCCCAGAAGGCCGCCAGCATTCCGACGACCACGGCGATGGCCATGGCCTTGAGAATGGCGCGCGAGGCGATCCGGTGGAGCTGGGCGATCTTGAATCCCTCGATGTCGTGCGCGGAATAGTGGGCGCGATACGCCCGGTTGAACCAGAAAAAGAGCGAAAAGGCGGCGAGGTTGTGATGGCCGAGAGCCCGGGTCCCGACGGCGTTGTGGATCAGCACCTCGGGCCCCATGCCGTGAAGATCGTGGGCCGGCGGACCGAGTTCGGCGCGCATGCGTGCGATGGCGATCGAGTAGAGGAAAAAGAGGAGGAAAAAGATCAGCATCGGCGCCAGGGTCTGCCGGAAGGCCTGCGCCAGGCCGACGCCCTTGCTCCCGAGAAGACAGCCCTGGAAGAGGAGAACGGCCAGGGCCAGGCACAGGACGATGAACGTCGTGCGGTAGCGCAGCGGTTCGTCCGAATCGTCGATCCCCCCCGGCCGGCCGGCGATCGTTCGGCCGACGGCGACGAGATGCCGCCGGGCCAGCCAGATCGCCAGGAGGCCCAGGGCGAGATACCCGCCGGCGGCCTGCTCGCTGGGGAAGGGGAACCCGGGCAGATCGTGGATGCCCAGCGCGGAGGTCATCACGATCTGCAGCCGGAAAAAGAGGAAGAAAAACCAGCAGCTGAAGGCCAGATCGGTCGGCATGAAGAAGGTCAGCCCGATGACGAACGGGTAGAGATTGATCTCGGTGTTGGCGATCGCGTTCCAGGGGCGCTCCACGAGGAAATCCCGGAAGGTGAACGCCTGCACGATCGGGATGCGCGGCAGATCGGGAAAAAAGAACTGGAATCCGTTGAGCACGTCGATCGCGCCGGTGATGCCGAAAGCGAGCCAGAAGAGCCGGCTGCGCAGCAGTTCGCGCAGGCGGCCGGCGATCATCAGGGGGATCTGGATGACCGGGAAACTGAGTTTCTCCTGCTCGGTCCAGGGCTTGCGGAAGAAGATGTTGATGCAGGTCAGAACCGTGATCAGCGCCAGGAGAAAGACCGACCAGAAGGCCAGGGGACGGGCCCATGCCTTCAGGACCGACACGGCGTAGAGCGATCCGTTGCCGACGGCCAGATGGCGGAGCGCTTCCGCGTTCTCGACCGGGTTGCTGACGACGGCCCAGTCGGGCACGTAGGGCTTGAGGAAGAGGTTCACCCAGTCGTTCTGCGGGTTCGCGTGGTAGTAGGGAAACCCGAGCATCGGGATCATGACTTGGAGGAGGTCGTGGCTGCAGAAGGTCCCGGCGATCGAGAGCATCATGTAGATGACCATCAGTTCGGCCGGAGAAAGGGCGGCCCGGGGCCAGCGCTTCTCGATGAGGAGATTGCCCAGGGCGAGCACGAAGAGCGTGAAGGTGACGTGGAAGAAGAGGGATATGGCCGTCGAATGCCCCGAATACCAGATCAGTTCCGACTGAACGACCCAGAGGGCCAGCAGCGGCATGAGCGCGCAGGAGATGGCGATCGCCCGCGGGGACGCCCCGGGGACGGGCATGGGCGGAAGGTCGGACGGCGTTCCGCCGGGAGAGGACGGCGCGGAAGGGGAGGGGGCGGGGGCGGTCTTCTTCAAGACGTCCTCTCGAAAACGATGGAAGGGTACGCGGCCGTTCCCGGAGAAGAGCGGCCGTCCCGCGGGACAACGCCCCGCGGAAACCGTCGATTTTCTTGCCGGATCCCGTTTCGAAAGGTCATGGCGATCTTTCCTGAGACGCCGCGGAGCCTAACCTGTCGCGAGGTAGTCTGTCTCGCACGGAATTTCGCCGGGGTCCGCCCGCGCGCGGACGCCCGCGGGAAGAGAGGGCCCGTTCGCGGCGGGCGGACGGGCGGGAGCCTACCCGGGATTCGCCGGGAGATCCATCCCGTCCGCGACCGTGCCGGGCGGAAGGCGGCCGCAGCGGGGGCGCCGGCCGGTTGTCGCGGCGTGCGCGGTCGGGTATTTTGCCCCGGCCTCCGGGAAGGCGCGGCCGTGTCCTCGGGCCGACGATCCCCGGACGGCGGAAAGGGGAGCCGACATGAGCAGGATCGAGGAGATCCACGTCGTCGCCAACACCCATTGGGACCGGGAATTCAGGGAGACCTTCGAGAAGACGCGCGATCAGCTTCTCGAAATGATGGACATCACGATCGACATCCTGATGAACGATCCGGAGTACCGGTCGTTCACCCTGGACGCCCACTGCATCCTGCTGGCGGATTATCTCGAACTGCGTCCGGAACGGACCGAGGACGTGGCGCGCCTCCTCCGGGAACGCCGGCTGCTGATCGGCCCCTGGTACACGCTGCCGGATTCGCCGAACATCGGGATGGAATCGCTGGCCCGGAATTTTCTCTGGGCAAGGAAGTTCGCCGAACGATTCGGCGTGGAGGTGATGAAGGTCGGCTACACCCCCTGCAACTGGGGGCAGCCGAGCCAACTGCCCCAGATCTTCCACCAGCTCGGCATTGAATCGGCCCTTTTCTACCGGGGAATCAGTCCCCACGAGTGTCCCGCCGAATGGATCTGGAGGGCCCCGGACGGCTCGGAGATCGTCGGCCACCGGTTCGCCCTTTTCGCGCGGTACAACTGGTACTACTTCGTCTTCCGTCCGGTGACCTGGGGGATCGATCCCTACGACAAGAGCTATCGGCTCGGCGATTTCGGCGAGCAGCCCTTCCGCCGGGCCCGGGTTCCCCCGGAACCGGGCGATCCGCGCAACGTCCGCATCCTGCATCCGGACGGGCGCCGGTATCTGCCGGAAAAGCTCCTGCCGGCGGTCCGCCGGCTGCTGGAGATCGAGGGCGGCGAGTTCGTGACCCCCTATTTCCTGGCAATGCACGGGCACGACATGTCCGTTGCGCACCCGATGGATCCGAAGGCGGTCGCCGACGCCGACGCCGGTCTTCCCGGGATCCGGGTGATGATGTCGGATCTCGAGACCTACATGGAGAAGGTCCGGGAAGCGCTCCGGAACCGGAAGGACGTCGTGCGCCTCGAAGGGGAACGGCGGATGAACCTGAAACGGGGATTCTGGACGTATCTCCTGCCGGGAACGATTTCCGCGCGGACATATCTGAAGATGGACAACGCCGCCACGGAACGTGCCCTCGCGCTGGAAGCGGAACCCTTCGCCGTGCTCGCCATGCTTCGGGGACGCGCCTACCCGAAGACGCAGCTCGATCGGGCCTGGACCTTCCTGCTGGATTGTCACACCCACGACGCCATCGCCGGATGCGCGTCCGACGCGGTCACGGCCGATCTGCAGTACCGGTTCCGCCAGGCGCGCGACCTGGCGGAGGTGGTGACCGAACGCTCCCTGCAGCAGATCGTCGGTTCGATGGATCTGACGGGGCTGGGAGAAAACGAGGCGGCGCTGGTCGTCTTCAATCCGCTGCCCTTCGCACGGACGGACAACGTCGAGGTCGACGTGATCTTCCCCGAGGACGTTCCCGCGGAAGGGTTGCGGTTGGAAACGATGGAAGGCGAGCCGGTGGAGTACCAGTGGGTCTCCCGCGGGAAGGACTCCTTCTTCGTCGACACGATCTGGGACGTGCCCAAGAACACGACGGTGACCCGCGCAACGGTGATCGCGCGGTTCCCGGAGATTCCGGCGCTGGGTTATCGGACGTTCCGGGCGGTGCCGACCGAAAAGCCGACGCGCGTCTACGGCGGGCTGGCGGCGGCGCCGAACGTCCTGGAGAACGAACGGATCCGGCTGGAGATCCGATCGGACGGCAGCGCCGACCTGGTCGACCGGGCGACCGGCCGGCGGTGGCGGGGCCTGAACCGTTTCCGGGACGAAGGGGTCGCCGGCAGCGCGTGGAAACATGTCCGCCCGGTGCGCGACACGATTCAGACCTCCGAGGGATGCTGCGCGGGGATCGAGCTGGTGGAAGACGGACCGGTCCAGGCGACGGTGGAGGCGCGGATCGCGTTGACGGTTCCCCGGGATCTGCCGAATCGCGAGAAGGAAGACGGCGACCGTGTGGAACTGCCGATCGTCACCCGCTACACGTTGAAGAAGAACGATCCGATGGTGTACGTCGAGACGATCGTCGAGAACCGCGCCCGGGATCACTGGTTGCGCGCCGTTTTCCCGACCGGGATCGCAACCGGGACCGTGCATGCGGAAACCCATTTCGACGTCGTGGAACGCGCCATCGAACTGCCGGACTGTTCCGACTGGGTGGAGGACGTTTCCGGAACGGGGTTCTTCCAGACGATGGTCTCGCTGAACGGCGGGGGACAGGGGTTCTCGCTCCTCTCCGAAGGGCTGTTGGAATACGAGGTCTTCGATCGGCCCGAT
>CAYNBQ010000106.1:0-11423 GCA_964395275.1 uncultured Verrucomicrobiota bacterium | reverse complement strand
GATCGGAACCCCGGCCCGGACCAGGGCGGCGAAGGTGCGCGAGAACCTCGCCAAGGCCACCTTGTGCATGAGTTTCCCGAAGACCGGCAGACGCAGGATGAACCGGTCCCACATCTCGGCGCCCTTGTCCGTCTTCTTCAGCTTTCGAACGGTCATCACGAGTGCGACGACGCCCGCCAGGCAGAAAATGGCGTACCGTCGCAGGATCTTGCTCAGGTTCACCAGCATCTGCGTCGGCAGGGGCAGGTTGGCGTCGAAATCGGTGTAGATCCCTTCGAAGACGGGAATGACGAAGATGATCAGGCCCAGGGTGATCGTGACGGCGATGATGGAAACGATCGCCGGGTAGGTCATGGCCGACTTGACCTTCTTCTTCAGGCGATTCGCGGATTCGATGTATGCGGCGACCCGATCGAGGATCTCCGCGAGCAGGCCGCTCGCCTCGCCCGCCTGGACCATGCTGATGTAGAGCCGGTTGAAAACCTTCGGATGGGCGCCCAGGGCCTCGCTGAAGGCGAAGCCGCTCTCGATCTTCGTGGTCACGTCGTCCAGCACCTTCTTGAAGGCGTGGTTGTCGGTCTCTTCCGCGAGGGCGCTGAGGGACTGCACGAGCGGCAGTCCGGCGTCCATCATCGTCGCGAGCTGACGGGTGAAGACCTCCAGGTCGGTCGGCTTGATCTTCCCGCCCCGACCCCGGCCCATTCGGCTGCGCGAGGCGGCCTTCTGCATGGAGAGGACCAGCAGGCCCTTGTCGACCAGCATGCTCGCCGCCGCCTGGGCGTCGACGGCCTCGAGGGTGCCGGAAACGGTTCGTCCCTTTCCATCACGAGCCTGATACATGAACGATGCCATCGAGAAATCCCCCTGCCGGCGCCGTTCCGGAGGCGGAACGACCCCCGGCAGGAAGGAGCAGCCACCGTGCCAGCACGTCGCAGAGACGTAAGGATCGTCTCAGCCATCGATCCAACGGCCCGATTCAACGTGGAACGGGACGTTCACCGGCCATGTCGTGAACGACCCACGCGGCGCGGGGACGATGCGGCCGGACGATCCTCCGCTTCCGGATGTAGTCGGCGAGGAGATCCCGCGTCAATCGATCGCCTTCCTCGAGCCGGCTGTCGGGCTCGTCCGCGATCGCGCGGAGTTCCGGGAACCGGGTTCCGCCGCCGGCCAGGGCGTAGCTGTGGAAGGCGACGCGGTAGCGCGCGGAGGGATCGATCGGGGCGCCGTCGATCCCGCGGAGCGCGACGCGCCGGATTTCCTCTCCGTCGCGCCAGATTTCGCAGCGCAATCCCCAGGGGGCGTTGAACCGCGGGCTGTCGATCCATCGCACCTGTTCCGCGACGATCCTGCGGAGTTCGTCGCCGGTCACCGTCGCTACGCCGAGGGTGTTTTCGTAGGGCATGATCCGCCAGACGTCGCGCATCCGAATCGTCCCCTCCTCCAGGGACTGGCCGGGATCGAGAAGACCGTGGACGACGATGCGGCAGCCCGAGGCCTCGGAGAGAGCGGACCCGATGAGGTCGAAGAGGGCGCAGGGCCGCTGCGGCCATCCCGCGGTCCCGATCGGTTCCGCGGCGCGACCGACCGGTTCCTCCATGTATCGACGGGCCCTTTCCCGGTCGGCGGCCGTCCGCCGGAGCACATCGCCGTCGAGGGAGATGCCGGGGCCCATGGGCAGGGTCCGGCACGCGATGGAGACGACCTTCCGGGTCCCGGTGTTGAAGAGAAGATCGGCAACCCCGAGGCGGGTTCCCCAATAGGCGGCCTGCGTGTAGACGACGCCGTCGAGCCGCACCTCCGGCTGATCCTGGTGGGTGTGGCCGCCGATGACGAGGTCGATCTCGGGGAATCGATCCGCGATCGAGCGGATCCGGTTCGCCGGGTCGTCGCCCCAGGACCGGTATCCCTGGTGGGCGAGGACGACGATGATGTCCGCCCCCTCGGCCCGGACGCGGGGCAGAACCCGTTCGAGCGTTTCGAGAGGGTCTTCGATCCGGACGCCGCCGAGCAGACGCGGGCGGGACCAGTTGGGGATCCCCGGGGTGTTCAACCCGACGACGGCCACCCGGACGCCGTCGAAATCCTTCAGGAGATACGGGCGGATCCGATCGGCCCATTCCGCAGGCCAGATCGAGTCCGACAGGTCGAGATTCGCGTTGAGAATCGGGACCGAGGCGTTCCCGGCCGTCTTCAGCAGGCGTTGCCATCCCCAGTCGAACTCGTGGTTCCCCCAGTTCCAGGCGTCGTATCGGAGTTCCTCCAGGATCCGGACCATCACTTCGCCGCCGGTGAGAAACGAAACCGGCGTGCCTTGGAGGGTGTCGCCGTTGTCCAGCAGGATCGTGTCAGGAATCTCGGAACGGAGCCGGCGGATCGCCGTGGCGCACCGGGCGATCCCCCCCTGGTCGGGGGTCCCATCGTAGTCCGTCGCCGGTTCGATGTGACCGTGCAGATCGGTCGTATGCAGGATGCGGATCGGAACGATCTCCGCCGCGGCCGGAAGCACCGTCGCCACGGCGAGAAGCCGGAGGATCCGCAGAACGCAACAGGTTCGGATTCGCTTGGACATGATCGCCAAGCATACACCACGGGCGATCGTGCGCCATCAAACTCCGGCCTGCGGGCCGGATCGTCGGGCCCAGGGCGTCCGGCGGGGATCAGGGCGGGCCGCTGTGGGTCTTTTCCATCAGCGGCGGCTTCGGCTTCAACGTTCCGGCCCGGCCGCCGTGCGAGATACGGACCGTCACGCCGTCGATCGACAGAACGCGGTACTCGCCGAGGCTTTCGCCCGGCGCCAGGATCGCCCGTTCCCCGTTGTCCAGAACGACGCTGACCAGCCCCGTTCCCCCGGCGTCGTCCCAGATGATGCCCGTGACGGTGAGTTCGTCGATCCGATCGTCCTCCAGCACCCCGTCCGTCTTCTCCTGTTCTCCGGAAGGGGTCCTCCTGCGCTTCTCCCACCGGAAACGATCGCCGCGGGCGACGTCCGTGTACCGCCGCAGCGGGTACGGGGGCTCCCGGTCCGGCAGGGGGCGGTCCACGCCGGGAAGTTCGGGGATCCCGGCCGGCCCGGTGTTTTCGGCGCCGGGCACCCGGGGTTCGCGGGCGGCGAGCGACCAGAGCCGTTCCAGGAAGACCGCCGCGCAGAGGATCGCGAAGACCAGGCAGACGATGCGGAGGATCAGCGCGGTCTTCACGGTCTCACCCCTCCGCCCCGTCCGGCTGGTTCGGCAGAAAGATCGTCCGCAGCCGGGCGTCGACGGTCATCCTCCGGGGATCGCCCGAGGATTC
Source organism: uncultured Verrucomicrobiota bacterium (assembly GCA_964395275.1). GTDB lineage: Bacteria > Verrucomicrobiota > CALLYA01 > CAYNBQ01 > CAYNBQ01 > CAYNBQ01. The sequence goes on along the minus strand of CAYNBQ010000106.1, from coordinate 8,129 downwards.
CCAACGCGTCTTTTCGAACCAGATCACGGGCGCATCGGACTGTTCGACCAGGTGCATCCAGTTGACGAGCGCCACGCTGCTCCCCTGGGCGGAGAACTCCGCCTCCAGGACGGCGCCCATCCCGTCGGTGGCCAGCTCCCGCAGGATCGTCACCCGGATCCTTTCGACCCGCAATCCCGCGCGGCGCGCCTTCATGGATAGATCCTGCTCGAAGGCCCTGACCCCGGCGGAGCGGGAGGCCGCCCGCAGCGCCACCCCGCCCAGGGCCTCCCAGGCATCCCGCATCCGTTCTCCCACCGCGGCGAGGGATTCGAGTTCCGCCGTTTCCTTCCGGGCTTCGTCCAGACGCTGCAGGGCGGCGCTCCGATCCCGCCGGGTTCCGTCCCACCAGACGCCCGCCAGCACCAGGGCGACCGTCAGGGCGCCGAGCAGCAGGGCCGCCGCGGCCCGGGGTGCGATCCTGCGAAACCGTGGAGGCATTACGACGATTCTCCCTGCTTCCACCGCCCCTCGAAGATCGCCACGGGCGCCTTCCCTTCCGAGGGGGCGGAGGCGACGTGCTGAATGTCGAGTTCGGGGATGCTTTCCCGAATCTTCCTTTCCAGACGGCGTGCGCCCATCCCGACCAGGGTCAGTTCGAAGGAACCGTCCCGGCCGATCTCGATGCTTCGAATGGAGACGCCCTGCGGAAGGTTCTCGACCACGGGTCGGATGCTTTCCAGGGGCGCGGCCCCGGCCGGCAGTTCCGGAAACGCCCCGAGCAGAACCCCCATGCGCCGGTACCGTTCCGTCTTGGCCGACAGGACCCGGACCCGTCCTTCCAGGTCCGCCGCGGCGGACTCGATCGCGCCGATCCGCTTCTGTCCGACCGCGAGATTGGCGAGGAAGGCGCTGTAGGCGAAACCGAGGGCGCCGGCGGTCAGAACCGCGTTCTGGATCCACGTCTTCCGAACGGCCGCGAAGGTCGGGTGAAAGGAAACGTCGGCGGGAACGGCGAATCCCAGTTCCATCAGGGCGACGCCGTAGGCGACGCGGGACTGCGGATCGATGCCGTCTCCCGGGTAGAAGACATGGGCCGTCCCGAGATAATCGGCGAGCATCTGCTGGGTCTCGGAATCCGGCCTGGGCGGGCCGCTGATCAGGAGATTGCGTCCGACGGGCATGTCGCCGCAGAATTCGGCCAGGATTTCGCCCCGTTCCTGCACCCACTGGACGACCTCCCACCAGAATTCGGCCCCGGCGTTTCCTTCGTCCGAAACGGGGACGCGAATGTCGGACGCCTCGGCCCAGCGAAGCCCGCCCCCGTCGAGCAACATCAGGTCCGCCATGCGTCCCGGCGAGCCGTGAACGGCGAGAACCAGGCTCCGCTGCGGCACGGTCTCGTCGAGCCGGTGCGCCGCCAGGAAACCGAGGGGCGCGACCGCCATCAGGAGAACGTTCAGCCCGCTGGCCCGGAAGAGTTCGCGGTGCGTCTCGATCACGTCCCGCGGAATGGCCACCATCAGGACGGCGCGCTGCCCGTCGCGGTTTTTCCCCTGGACGACGTAGTTGAAGACGAGGTTTTCCTCGGAAACGTTGAGCCGCCCGACCGCGTCGCGACGCACGCCCCGCTCGCGCGATTCGAAGGTCAGTTCCCGGAGAAAGGCCCGGTCGGTCGGCACGGCGACCGCCGCATCAGTCGCCTCGATCCCCTGGGCGCGCAGGATCTGGTTCAGAACCACCGGGATCCGGGCGGGATCCTCCGGGCGGGGGGCCTCGCAGCGGACGCGGACCTGGGGGAGCCGCCCGGCGGCCGCGACCTCGACGAGATGGAGGGCGTTCTCCCCCACCGCGATCCCGAGAACCGACCTCGTTTTCTCCTTCTCGCGTCTGCTCATCGGACGAATCTCTCCCGGGATCGGCCCAGCAGCAGATCCCGTTCCCTGGGACTCAAGGGATGACGTCCCCGCCGCAAGGGTCTCCGCCCAGCATCCCCGCGGCGACCCCGTAGCGCAGCGCGCGGACGCTGACCCGGAAGGCGGCGGCCCCGATCGCGTCCATGACCACGAGCAGAATCGCCGCCCCGATCAGCGCGGATTCCTCCCGCCCCCTCGCCATGCCGGGCAAGGCGGCGCGCCGCCCCGGCGGCAGGCGCCGCAGGTGCTCCACCCATCCCGCCAGGACGGGTCGCCGGATCCGGGTTCCCTGCACGCGGGCCGGATCGTATCGGCGCAGATGCAGAACCAGCGCGGCCAGAGTCGTGACGCTTCCGCCGCTTGCGACCATTGCCCCGATCGTTTCCGCCGGAAGCTCCCGGGCGGCGGTCTTCAGGTCTTCCCGCACGACGGAAGGCAGGAGATCCGGCGTGCCGGCGGGGCGGGACCGGGGAATCCGGATGCACCCGAACGGGAGGCTGCGCACGGCGAGGATCTCCGTGCCTTCCCCGAGGATCAACTCCGTGCTGCCGCCGCCGATGTCGACCATCAGAACGGGCTCGGCCTCCGGACGCATCCCGGTGCGCATGCCCAGGAAACTCAGACGAGCCTCCTCCTCCGGGGACAGCAGACGGCACGGCACGCCGAGCCGTTCGATGCGCCGGACGAATCCCGCGGCGTTTCGCGCGGCCCGGACCGCCTCGGTAGCGACGACCACGATCTCGTCGGCCCCGGCTTCCCGCGCCCGTTCGATCATCCGGGCGCAGACCTCGACGGTCCTTCCGACGGCGGGGCCGGACAATCGTCCGCCCGGATCCAGGGCGTCTCCCAGGCGCGTGATCCGTCCCGTTTCCAGCACGGGAACGAGGGGGCCGCCCGGCGAGCGCTCCGCGACCAGAAGAAGAACCGAGTTGGTGCCGATATCGACGACCCCCGCCCGGCGTCTCTCTTCCCCGGACGGATTCTTCATTCGGGCGGGGATCCGGAAAGGGTCTCCCGCGCGAGGATCGCGGCGCCGAGCACCCCGGCGCTGTCGCCGAGTTCGGAAACCGTCACGACGACGTCGTCCAGCGCGCCCGGCAAGGCGTTCTTCCCGGCCGCCTCGCGGATCCGGGGCATCATCACGTCGCCGACGGCCTCGATCACCCCGCCGCCCAGCACGAAGGCCTCGGGACTGAGGAGATTCGCCAGGTTGGCCACCGCCACGCCCAGGTACCGCGCCGCGCGGTTCAGGGCCTTCAGGACGACCGCGTCGCCGGCTCTCGCGGCGTCGCGCAATTCTCGGCTTCGCACCTTGCGCAGATCCTCCCCGGAGATCTCGGTGAGCACCGTTTCCCGCCCCGCCTTCACGGCCTTGCGGATCCGAGCCAGGATGGCGTTGCGGCCGGCGTAGGCCTCCAGGCATCCCCTGGCGCCGCAGGAACAGCGGGCGCCCCCCTTCCGGATGATCATGTGGCCGATCTCACCGGCGTTCTGATTGAACCCGCGATACAGGTTCCCGTTGAGCACGATGCCGCCGCCGATCCCGGTGCCGACGAAGATCCCGACGACGTTCGATTTCCCCTTGACGGCACCGAGCCGCGCCTCGGCCAGGGTGCCGACGTTGACGTCGTTGTCGATCCGGACGGGGACATCCAGGGCCTTCTCGAGGATCCGCTGGAGGGGAACGTCGCGCCATCCGAGGTTCGGGGCGAAGAGGATCACGCCGCGCCGCGGATCCAGCGGTCCCGGACATCCGACGCCGAGGGCGCGGATCCGTTTCCAGTCGACACCCGCGTCCGCGGCCGCCTGGCGTACACAGTCCGCCATGCGCGCGATGACGGCATCCGGACCGGCTTCGGCGCGGGTCCGGCGTTTCGATTCACCGAGGATTCTTCCGCGCGCATCGACGATCGCGGCCAGGATCTTCGTGCCGCCCAGGTCGATCCCGGCGACCAGGGACCCTCGGACGCCGGAGGCGGGACGTTCCGCGGCGCCCGGCATCAGAATCCCCGTTCCTTCAGGATCTCTTCGATCCGGGATTTCAGGTCCGCCGAAACGGTCCGCACGGTCCGGTTCCCGTTCACCACCTCGAAGTCGTAGCGTTCCCGCATCCGTGTGAACTCCCGCTGCACGCGCCGCTGGTACTGGATGAAACTGTCGAAAATCCCCCGGGCCAGCCCGATGTCCATGCCGGATTCCCAGTAGTCGAGTTCGGCGTTCTTCTGGAGATTCCGCTCGATCAGCACCCGCGCGCTCACCTTCAGATAGAAGACCCCGTCGGGCACCAGGGCCAGGCCGTAGAGGGATTCGACCCATTTCGGATCGGCCCCGCGGATGATGGCCCGGACCATCAGCGTGTAGATGTACCGGTCGGCCAGGACGACATGGCCGGCGCGCAGGGCCGGGACCATGACGTTCTCGAACTGGTCCGCGAAATCCGTGGCGTAGAAAAGGGCGAGCGTCGTGCGGCCGAGCGTGTTGCCCTGTTGCGCCCGTTCCAGCTCCGCGCTGACCAGGGTCGAGCGTTTCAACCCGACGTTCGTGACGGCGTGGCCCCTGGCCTCGAGCCAGTCCTTCAGGATCTCGATCTGCGTCGATCGACCGGAACCGTCCGCGCCTTCCAGCACCACGAGAAGACCGCCGAGGGAGTTGGGATCGACCCCGGGCAACCCGGTACCGAAGAACCTGCGGTTCATCTTCTGGTCCCCCACTGGAAATGAACCAGGTCGATTCGCTCGGCCACGTGCCGGCGCGTTTCCTCCTGCTGCTCCTCGATGCGGCGGGTGGCGTCGACCACGACGAAGCCGAACTCCTTTTCCATCCGGTCGTAGCGTTCCTTGATCCGTCCCTGAAAAATCCGGAACGACTCCGTCGGATCCTCCGAGAAGCCCATGTCCATGCCGGCCTCGAAGTATTTCAACCTCGGGCGCCCCGCCAGGATCCGGCGCGCCGCCACCTCGCAGGGCAACTTGTAGTAGAAGGTGATGTCCGGGCGAACGGCGAAATCGTACAGGGCCCGCACCCAGCCCGGGTCGCAACCCCGCACCCCGTCTCGCGCGAAGGCCGTGTAGACGTACCGGTCGGCCAGGACGATGTATCCGGCCTGGAGCAGCGGAAGAACCTGCCGCTCGTACCGGTCCGCGAAATCCGTCGCATGAATCAGCGAAAAGGTCGTCGGCGTCAGCAACTGCCGTTTCTTGCCCTTGCGCGTGGCCGCCTTCACCTTGAGGGAGCTGTTCCACTCGGTGAAGAAGACCTTCAGCTCCTGGATTTCCAGCCAGCGTTTCAACAGGTGGATCTGGGTCGATTTCCCGGAACCGTCCAATCCTTCCACGGCGATCAGGCGCCCCGGGAACCCGTGCACGGGGCTGGCCTTTTCCCGGGGATTCCGCGTGCGAGTCTTCAGGGAGGGGGTAGCCATAACCCCGTTATCCTACTCCGAGGCCCCCGGGAACGTCGAGGTTCATGCCGACCGACGCCGCCGTGGAAGCCCGACCTTGCGGATTGCGCGGCGGGAATCCACACTGCGGTTTTTCGCGACACGGAAACTCGCTCCAGCGGGAGGGAAATCCATGCGTCCGGTTCCTCCTTTCCCCGTAACCCGCCTCCGGCGACTTCGATCGAGTTCCGCCCTGCGGGACCTGGTCCGGGAAACCCGGCTGCACCCGTCCCGGCTGGTCTGGCCGATCTTCGTGCACGACACCATCGAAAACCGCGAACCGGTCCCGTCCATGCCCGGCGTCTTCCGGTTTCCGCCCGAGGAAGCGGCGGCACAGGCCGCCGAAGCCGCGGCCGAAGGCATCCGGGCCGTGATCCTCTTCGGAATCCCCGCCCTGAAAGACGAGGAAGCGACCGGCGCGTGGGATCCGCAGGGGGTGATCCAGCGAACGGTCCGCCGGATCCGCCGCTCCGTTCCGGATATCGCGGTGATCACCGACGTCTGCCTCTGCGAGTACATGTCCCACGGCCACTGCGGCGTCGCGGCCTCCGGCCCCCGCGGGGAGACGAAGATCGACAACGACCGCACCCTGGAGCTCCTGGCCCGCACCGCCTGTTCCCATGCGGAAGCCGGCGCGGACATCGTGGCCCCGAGCGACATGATGGACGGGCGGGTCGGCGCGATCCGGTCGGCCCTCGACGCCGCCGGATACCGGGATACCGCGATCCTTTCCTACGCCGTGAAATACGCCTCGGCCTTCTACGGTCCGTTCCGGGACGCGGCGGAATCGCCCCCCCGCTTCGGGGACCGTCGCAGCTACCAGATGGACCCGGCCAACGCGCGGGAGGCGGAACGCGAGATCGAACTCGACCTCCGGGAGGGGGCCGACATGCTCCTGGTCAAACCCGGACTGCCCTCGCTCGACATCCTCCACCGGGTGCGCGGTCTCAGCGACGTCCCCCTGGGCGTCTACTGCGTCAGCGGCGAGTACGCCATGGTGAAGGCGGCCGCGGCCGAGGGCTGGATCGACGAACGAAGCGCGGTCCTGGAGATGATGACGGCGTTCCTGCGGGCCGGCGCCGATTTCATCGTCACGTACTGGGCGCGCGACATCCTCCGCTGGACCCGCCCGGAACCCTGATGCGGGGATCGGCGGCCTCAGGCCGCCGCGGCCCGGATGAAGAGCACCGCGATCGAGATCGCCCCCATGGCGATGGAAAGAAGGCTCAGGATCGTCAGGATGCGGTCCGCCCTGCGGGACTCGGCCGGTTTGAAATAGTTCTGCGCAAGACCCGATCCCGCCTCCGCGGCCCGGGACCCGGCGTTGCTCAGATCGATGCCGCCCTCTTCGTACCGGCGCGTGGCGATGACATCGGCCGAAACCGCAGGCGTCGAGGCCTTCGCGGGGGCGGACGCCGGAACCTCTTCCTCGAACACGAATTCGATGTCGCCGATCCGCACCGTGTCGCCGTTCGAAAGGGCCCTGCGCTCCGCCACGGCCGCACCGTTCACGAGGGTTTCCAGCCCGGAACCGAGATCCTCGATCACCCAGCCGCCGCCCTCGCGCACCAGGGCGCAATGCTCCTCGCCGATGCTCTCGTCCTCGGCGACGATGACGTTGCCTTCGCCGCGGCCGATGGTGATGTGGTCGTCGTCGAGTTCGAGCACCTGGCCCTCGAAGGGGCCCGCCGTCATCCTGAGCCTGATCATTCCAACCCCCGTTCCTTCCGAAGAATCCGCGCCCCGGACCGCCCCCGCCGTACCCGAAACCCTATACCCCGCCCGGAGCGCAGCGTAAAGGCCGGCCCGCCGGGCGCGACTCAGGTCCCGCTGATCATTTCCCGGAAACGGTCGAAGAGATAATCCGCGTCGTGCGGCCCGGGGGAGGCCTCCGGATGGTATTGCACGGAGAACAGCGGCCATTTCCGGTGGGAAAGGCCTTCCACGGTGCGGTCGTTGAGATTGATCCGGTTGACCTCCACGTCCTCGTCGGGAAAGGAATCCGGTGCGACCGCGAACCCGTGGTTCTGGGCGGTGATCTCGACCCGGCCCGTCGCCGGATCGATCACGGGCTGATTGGCCCCGCGATGGCCGAACTTCAGTTTGAACGTCTCGGCGCCCAGCGCCAGGGAAAGGATCTGGTGACCCAGGCAGATTCCGAAGATCGGGACCTTTCCCAGCAGACCCCGAACCGATTCGATGGCGTAGGTGACCGCCGCGGGATCGCCCGGCCCGTTCGAGAGGAAGACGCCGTCAGGCTTCAAGGCGAGAACCTCCTCGGCCGTCGTGGTCGCCGGCACGACCCGCACCGCCATCCCCCGTTGCCGCATCCGGCGCAGGATGTTCCGTTTGATCCCGAAATCGTATGCCACCACGCGATAGCGGGTCGGGGGCAGCGACCCGCGGTCGTCGGGCGACCAGGGAAGGCTCAACCGGTCTTCCGGATCCCATTCGTAGGCGCGCGGACAGGTCACCTGCGGCACGTAATCCTGTCCCTCCATTCCGTGCCAGGCACGCGCCTTTTCGACGGCCTCGGCCTCGGTGAGGGTCTCGGTCGTCAGGATCCCCTTCATCGCGCCCTGGACGCGGATCCGGCGGGTGACCGCCCGCGTGTCGATTCCCTGGATCCCGGGGATCCCCTCTTCCCGGAGCCAATCCCCCAGCGGACGGGAACTGCGCCAGTTCGACGGCGTACGGCAGAGCTCCCGCACCGCGAACCCCTCGACCTGCGGGGCCGAGGATTCGAGATCCTCCTCGTTGACCCCGTAGTTCCCGATCAGGGGATAGGTCATGGT
>CAYNBQ010000105.1:0-11478 GCA_964395275.1 uncultured Verrucomicrobiota bacterium | reverse complement strand
GAAGGTGTAGGTGCGCCTCTCGGCGGGATCGAGGGCCAGGAGCATCTCCATGATTTCCTCGACGGCGCTCACCGAACCGCCCGGGGTGTCCATCTCGAGGACGACGGCCGAGGCCTTCCGGCGCGAGGCCTCCTGGAGACCGCGCCGTACGACGTAGGTCAATCCCATCTCGATCTCGCCCTGCACGGGGATCAGAACCACCGTGTCCGCGGCGTCCGCCGCCCGCGCGCAGGGGGCCGGACAGAGCAGGAGAAGGAAGAGGTAGCGGAGGTATCGCATCGGCTCGGGATTCCGGAAGGAAGATACTCCCGCCGGCGGCGCCGGAGCAAGGGGTTCCGGGGCTCTTGACAGCGGTTCGGGGCATCCTATAGTTGGACGCGATCCTGCCGGTGGGGGATTAGCTCAGTTGGGAGAGCGTCTGGCTGGCAGCCAGAAGGTCACCGGTTCGAGCCCGGTATCCTCCACCATCCTTCGATTCGTACCGGTCCGCTTCCTTCCGGATGCGGACCGATTCTTTTTCCGCTTCCGGGCGTGCGGACATTGCCTCTTTGCGGACGGGACCTATAATCGGCTCCAGTCATGAGAATCCGCTCGACGTCTCATCGGATGGCGGCCTGGTTCCTGCTGGGGACGATCCTCCTGCTGCTGGGCCACGGATGCCGGAAGTCGAGTGCGGAACTGGACCTGATCGACGAGAAGAATCCCGTCTTCCAGAAGGCGTCGCGCAAGGCGCAGGAAGGTGATTTCGAGGCGGCGATCGAGCTCTATCGCGAGGCGTTGCGGACCAGTCCGCAGTCGGCGAAGGCGCATCTGCAGCTCGGGATGATCTATGACGACGTCTACACGAACCGGGTCCGGGCGATCTATCACTACGATCGGTACCTGGAGCTGCGGCCCGATGCCGAGAAACGGGATCTGGTGACGGGCTGGATCGACCGTCTGCGCCGGGAGCTGGCGGCTTCGGCGCTTTCGGACTCGGGGGAAACCGGGGCGGAGAGCGAGGTCATGCGGTTGCGGCAGAAGGTCCTTCAGCTCAGCCGGCAGATCCAGGAACTCCAACTGGATCGGCAACGGCTGCGCAAGGCCCTGCTGGAAAGCAGCGAAATGCCGGCGCCGGCCGTTTCCGCACCGGCGGATCGCGGCCCGGCCCCCCCGGGGGAGATCGGGAGCAAACCGGTCCGGCGGACGTACACCGTGGTGCAGGGGGACACGTTGCAGGGGATCGCGAAGAAGGTATACGGCAGCGTCAGTCTCTGGAGACGCATCTACGACGCGAACCGGGACACGATCAAGAGTCCCGAACGTCTTCGCCCCGGCATGGTCCTGCTGATTCCGGAGCCGTGAGCCGCGACCCGGGGGGATCCCGGCGGAAGGGGCGACCCTGGTTCATGTTCGGTCAAGAAGACAAGAGGATCCTGGCGCGGCTCTGCCTCTGGGGCGTTCCGATCCTGATGATCTGGAGCTGGTCGATCTGGAACGTGCTGGGCCTCGGAATCGGCGACCGGCCCCTTCCGGAGGCGCGGGCGGCGGGGCTCGCCGACGTTCTGAAAAGGGTTCTGACCCACGGGCGGACCCAGAATCTCCGGATCCTCTTCGAGGGGAAGGAGGTCGGTTTCTGTTCCTTCATCGGCCGCCCGGTTCGGCCGCCGCGGGGCGAGATCGCCTACACGTTGCGCTGCATCGCCGAACTGGAGACCGAGGCGATCGAGGGCGGACGATTCCACATGATGATGGATACGGAACTGAACCGCCGCACCGAGGTGCGCCGGTTCCGCCTCGTCGCGTGGTCGGGGACCCTGAATCTGCAGGCGGAGGCGGCGCTTCCCGCCGAAGAGATCGTCTGGAAGCTGAGAGGCAAACGGTTCCAGATGGAGCAGAAAACCCCCTTGGGATCTCTCGACGGCCTTGCCCTGGCGGGTCCCCTGGGCCTTCCCGGTCTCGGAACCGCCGCATGGACGGATCGCCGGAGTTTCGACGGACTGGGGGAATCCCCGTACAATACGCAGGTTCGCTTGGTCCGGGCCGGGAAGGACGATCCGGGCGTCTGCTTCGTGGTGGAAACGCGGTTCGGATCGGACGAGGAGGTGTCGACCTGGATCCGATCCGACGGACGGATTCTTCGGCTCGACAGTTCGTTCGGATTCGAGATGATCCCGATGAACGAATGACAGTTCGGGTTCGCACGCGAAATCCCGGGGGGCCGGACGGGGAGAAGAGAGCATGTCCCGCAGATCGCAAGGCAAGCCGCAGACGCGGAGAGGGGAGCCGGCCGGAGCGCCGCGGCGCGCGGAACCGGGCGCGGCGGTCCCGCAGCACCGATCGCGGACCGCTTCCGCGGGATTCGTCCTTCTGTTGTTCCTTCCGGTCTGGATCCTGACGGGGATGGTGAACGTGATGATCCCCGCCGCGATCCTCGGCGTTTCCTGTGCATTGGCCCTGTGGAGCCTTTTCCGGAGCAACGTCTCCGTTGCGGACCGGCGTCTGGCGATGGCGACGATCGTCATCGCCGTGAATCTCGCCGTGCTCGGCGCGGCGATCGGCCGTGCGGGCCTGTGAGGAAGAGAGGATGAAACGGGGTCGATCCGTGCCTGCCGCACGCGGAGGATGCCGGGGGCCGCGGGAAACCGGATTCCCGCAGGGGGGCGCCCCGTGAATCCCGGGCTTCCCGGAATCGGCGAGGCGATCCGCGAGGTCCGCGGGCGTGTCGAAGAGGCGGCCCGCAGGGCCGGGCGTTCCGCGGAGGACGTGCGCCTCTGCGCGGTGACCAAGAACGTTTCCCCCGAGGCGATCGAAGAAGCCTTCCGGGAAGGGCAGCGCCTGTTCGGAGAAAACCGGGTGCAGGAAGCGCGGCGGAAGATCCCCTCGGGTCCGGTCGGGGCGGAATGGCACATGATCGGGCATCTCCAGACGAACAAGGTCCGGGATGCGGTTCGACTCTTCGCGTGCATTCAGTCCCTGGATTCCCTGCATCTCGCCGAGGCGATCCAGAAACGACTCGAGTTCGAGGGAAAGGATCGGACCTTGCCCGTGCTCGTCGAGGTGAACTGTTCCGGCGAGGAGACGAAGTACGGGATCCGGCCGGACGAACTTCCGCCCCTGCTGGAATCGATGGGCGGCCTCGACCGGCTGGAGATCCGCGGATTGATGACCGTCGGTCCCCTGAGCGTCGATCCCGACGATTCGCGACGCGCCTTCGCCCTGCTTCGCGAACTGCGGGACGAGGCGCGGCGGAGCACGGGGCTCCCGCTGCAGGAACTCTCGATGGGAATGAGCGCCGATTTCGAGATCGCCGTCGAGGAAGGATCCACGATGGTGCGGATCGGATCGGCGATCTTCGGAGGAAGGATGTGAGCATGTCGCCGGCGGGGGATGAAACGGACGATTCGCCGGGGATCCGCCTGCGCGGTCCCGTCTTCCTGATGGGAACGGGAAACATGGGCGGCGCCCTGGCTCGAGCATGGGTCCGGGCCGGGCTGCGGGGGGAGCGGATCCGGGTCTACGACGCCGATCCCCGGCGGGCGGCGGCGCTGGCCGATGAGCTGGGATGCCGGGTCTCTTCTCCCGAGGAGGGGATGCGGGACGCCGAATCGGTCGTGCTGGCCTTCAAACCGCAGGATCTGACGGCCGCCGCCGCGGATCTCGCGCGGGTCGAGGCGGAAACGACCGTCGTTTCGATCCTTGCGGGGGTGCGGACCTCCCGGCTGGAGAGCGTGCTGCGGGAGGGGGTCGGCGTGGTGCGCGCCATGCCCAATCTCGGGGTGACGGTCGGGTTCGGGGTGACGGCGCTGTTCGGGGGATCGCGGGCTTCGCCGGCCGACATGGACCGGGCCCTCGCATTGCTCGAGGCGGCGGGCCGCGTGGTCGTTCTCGAACGGGAGAACCAGATGGACGCGGTGACGGCCGTCAGCGGGAGCGGACCGGCCTATTTTTTCCTGTTGGCGGAGGCGCTTGCGGAAGCGGGTGTGCGCTGCGGACTTCCTGCGCCGCTGGCGGCGGAACTGGCCTCGGGCACGGCGATCGGCGCCGGCAGACTCCTGGCGGAAACGGAAGGCGGTCCGGGGGAGTTGCGTCGGCGCGTCACCTCGAAGGGCGGGACGACCGAGAGGGCCCTGGAGGTCTTCGAGCGGGAAGGGTTCTTCGAACTGGTCGAACGGGCCGTGAAAGCGGCGGAAGCGCGTTCGCGGGAGCTTTCGGCCGGATCGTGACGTTCTTTCCGCATGGACGGGGGATCGTCCGTTTGGTAGCTTTCGCGCGACCCGGCGGAGGGGCGCTTTCAGGGGCCGGGAAGAGGTGGGAAGAGGCATGAGGCATTGGCAAGGAGTCGCGCTGCTGGCGGGCGGATTGACGGTCGCGGTTTTCGGCGGACGGACGCCGGCGGCGGCGCAGACGACGCCCGAAACGGCGTCCCCGGAAGAACAGGCCGCGGGCAGGATCCCGATCGAGGCGCAGGCCGATGCCCTGGAGTTCGACCGTACCACCGGGGTCATCATCGGAACGGGCAACGTGGTGATCCGCTACGGCGACGTGACCCTTCGAGCCGATCGCGTCCGGGCCGACCGGGACACGGGCGACTGCCTTGCGGAAGGAAACGTCGAACTGCGTCGGGGCGAAGACGTCTGGACCGGCAACGAGCTGCGATACAACTTCCTGACCGGAAAGGTCGAGGGCGGCGCCTATTCCGCGTTCCAGGATCCCTGGTACGTCCGGGGTGCGAAGGCCTCCCGGGTCGAAAAGGGGTACTGGGAACTCGCCGACGCCGCGATCACCACCTGCGATCTGCCGCATCCCCACTATTTTCTGCGCGCGAAGAAGCTTGAGATCTATCCGGGAGACCGGATCGTGGCGCACAACGTGCAGTTCGTGGTCGGAGACCGGGCCGTCTTCTGGTTGCCGATGGCCCGCTGGTCGCTGAAGGAGGGGCAGAGCAAGCTCCAACTCGTTCCGGGGTACAGTTCCGACTTCGGGGGATATCTGCTCGGTTCGTACGGGGGTCCCCTGGCGGAATGGGGCGATTACCGGTTTCACCTCGACTACCGGCAGAAGCGCGGATTCGGCACCGGGTTGGATCTCGGGTACCGGACCGGCCCGGGCAAGGGGCTTTTCCAGGGGTATTACGTCCGGGATCAGGATCGTTTCGACGAAGAGGACGTGGGCAAGGACATCCCGAAGGACCGATACCAGTTGCGGCTGGATCATTCGCAGCCGTTCAGCGGGCAGGCCTACGGATTGTTGAACCTGACCAAGTTGAGCGACATCGATTTCCGGGAGGATTTCTTCGAAAAGGAATACCGGGATTCCATCCAGCCGGACAACATCGCCAGCCTGACGTATTTCTCCGACTACTACACGCTGACGGCGCTTTTCCACCCCAAGCTGAACGATTTCTACCGGGTGCGGGAGCAGATTCCGGATGTCAGTTTCGACATCCGCCGGATCCGTCTCGGCAACACGCCCGTCTATTACGACAGCACCAGTCGAGGGACCTATTTCCGGGAGAACTTCGCCGACACCGAGGATGTCGACAACTACGACACCGTCCGCCTGGACACCTTCCACGACCTGTCCCTTCCGGCCAAACTGGGGGGATGGCTGACCGTCGTGCCTCGTCTGGGACTGCGGCTGACGTACTACAACAAGGGGCTCCGGCGCGAAGAGATCGAACCGGTTCCGGATCCCGACAACCCGGAAGCGGTCGGCGAGGTCGACAAGATCGTCGTGCTGCGGGAGACCGGGAACGAGGCCCGCTACGTGGTTTCTCCGGGGCTGGAGAGTTCCTTCAAGGCGTTCCGGGTATGGCGGTCGGTCTACAGCGAGCGCTGGGGGATCGAGGGCCTGCGACACGTCGTGCAGCCCTTCATGAACTGGACCTACATCCCGGAACCGAACGTCACCCCCGACGAACTTGCGCCGTTCGACGAGATCGACGAGATCGACAAGACGGACGTGATCCGCCTCGGGCTGCGGAACAAGCTCCAGACGAAGCGCCGGGGCACCAGCTACGACCTGGCGGACCTGATTCTCGCGACGGACTACCGGGTCGAACGGGAGGGGGACGAAGAGGTTTTCGGGGATCTGCTGGGGGATCTTGAGATCCGGCTGCTCGACCGGTTCTGGGTCGACATGGACACCCGGATCGACATGTACGAACCGCGCGTGAACGAATTCAACACGGATCTGCGGGCCTTCTCGGATACGGACTGGGACGTGCGGTTCGGTTACCGCTACCGCTACGACGATTTCAACGTCTTTTCGACGGATCTGAGGTACACGTTCAACGCGCAATGGGCCGCGCGCGCCTATCTGCGGTACGAGGCGGAACAGAGCCTTCTCGAAGAGCAGGAATACACGATCTACCGGGATCTCCACTGCTGGACCTCGGCGGTGACGTTCCGCGTCCGCAGCCCCCTGGACCGGGACGACGAGTACCAGGTGTGGGTCGTTCTCGCCCTCAAGGCTTTCCCCTTCAATCCCGTGCGTATCGGACGGTAAGTTCCCTTCGCGGGAGAGCCGCGGTTCGATCCCCCCCGGGGCGGGACGTGCTCTTCCGGAGGCGCAGGACGGTCGATCGAGACCGAATCGAGACGGGAGCGGCAGGATGAAACTCAGCATCATCGGGACCGGCTACGTCGGTCTGGTCACCGGCACCTGCTTCGCCGAAATGGGGAACGAGGTGCTCTGCATCGACAGCGACCGCTCCAAGGTGGACCTGCTTCGGAAGGGCGGATGCCCGATCTTCGAACCGGGACTCGAAGAAATGGTGCGCGACAACGTCTCGGCGGGGCGGCTGCGCTTCGGTTCCGAGACCGCCGAGGCGGTGGAACACGGGGAGGTGATCTTCATCGCCGTGAACACCCCCGCCCGGGAAGACGGCCGCGCCGATCTCACCGACGTGGAAGCCGTCGCCCGCCAGATCGCGGACCATCTCACGGCCTACCGGATCGTCGTCGAGAAGAGCACCGTGCCGGTTCGCACCGGCCAGAAGGTGATGGACGCCATCCGGCGCTACAACCGCGCGGGCGTGGATTTCGATGTCGCCAGCAACCCCGAGTTCCTGCGCGAAGGATCCGCGATCGACGATTTCATGCATCCGGACCGGGTGGTTCTCGGCGTCGCGTCGCCGCGCCCCGTCGAGACCCTGCGGTCCCTGTACGAACCCCTGGGACGGCCGATCCTGGTGACGGACATCAACAGCGCGGAACTGATCAAGCACGCATCGAACTCCTTTCTCGCGATGAAGATCTCCTACATCAACGCCGTGGCCCGGATCTGCGAACTTTCCGGCGCGGACGTGCGCGAGGTTGCGGAGGGAATGGGACTGGACCGCCGCATCGGACCGGAGTTCCTGCAGGCGGGGATCGGTTTCGGGGGATCGTGCTTCCCGAAGGACGTGGCGGCCTTCATACGGATCGCCTCGGATCTCGGCTACGATTTCGAACTTCTCAAGACGGTCCAGCGGATCAACCGCACGCAACATCTCTGGCCCCTGGAAATCCTGCGGGAGGAACTCTGGGTGCTGAAGGGCAAGAGGATCGGATTGCTCGGGCTGGCGTTCAAACCGAACACCGACGATCTGCGCAACGCGCCGAGCCTGGTGATCGCCCGCGAACTGCTGAGCGAAGGAGCCGAGGTGATCGCGCACGATCCCGCGGCGGCGGAAGCCGCGGCGGATCTCCTGCCGGAACTGACGGTCGTCGGCGACGCCGCGGACGTCGCCCGGGGCGCCGATGCCGTGGTGCTGGTGACCGACTGGCCGGAGTACCAGCGGCTGGACTGGGATCGGTTCCAGGGGGCCATGTCGTATCCGCTGTTCATCGACGGTCGGAACGCCTGCGATCCCGACCGCATGCGGGAGGTCGGATTCGTTTATCGGTGCGTCGGGAGGGCATCAAATTGAGCCTGTATCTGATCACGGGCGGGGCGGGATTCATCGGATCGCACATCGCACAGGCCCTTCTTCGGGAGGGGAACGAGGTGCGGATCGCGGACGATCTGAGCACGGGACGGCGCGAGAACCTCGCGGCGGTGGGACCGCGCGCCGAATTCCTCGAAGGGGATCTGGCCGACGCCGATTTCGCCCGGCGCGCCGTGGAAGGCGCGGAATACGTTCTGCACCAGGCGGCGCTGCCGTCCGTTCCGCGATCCGTTGCGGATCCGGCGGCCTCGAACCGGGCCAACATCGACGCGACGCTGAACCTGCTCGTCGCGGCCCGGGATCAGGGAGTCCGGCGCTTCGTTTTCGCGTCTTCGTCGTCGGTTTACGGCGATTCGGAGACGCTGCCGAAACGCGAATCGGAGACGGGAACCCCGCTGAGCCCCTACGCCATTACGAAACTGACGGGCGAACTGTACGCACGCGTTTTCCACCGGTTGTACGGGTTGCCGACGGTCGCGCTGCGCTACTTCAACGTCTTCGGCCCGCGCCAGGATCCGACGTCCGCGTATGCGGCCGTCGTCCCCCGTTTCATCCGCTGGGCCAAGGCGGGGGAATCTCCCCGGATTTTCGGCGACGGCGGGCAGACGAGGGACTTTACGTATGTGGACAACGTGGTGCAGGCGAACCTGGCCGCATGCCGCGCCGGGGAGGAGGCGTTCGGGAAGGCCTTCAACATCGCCTGCGGCGAGAGAATCAGCATCCTGGAACTGGCGGACTCGATCTGCGCGTTGTGCGGCGTGGAATGCTCGCCGATTTTCGAACCGCCCCGGCCGGGCGACGTGCGCCACTCCCTCGCCGACATTTCCCGGGCGGTTGCGCTGCTCGGGTACGAGCCCTCCGTGGGAGTTCGCGAAGGGCTGGCCCGCACCGTGGAGGCTTTCGACGCGCCGACGGTTGCCCGGGACGGATGATGGAAACCGCGCCGGCCGGATTCGGCGTTTCGACGGGCCGTCGTCCGGTCGGGATGATTCCCGGGGCGGTCAGCGGCAACATTCCGGCAGGCGTTCGCGCGCCCCGGGGTCGCCCGGAATCCCGTCCGCATCGAATCCGGCGCGCGAGAGGGCGCGCACCAGGTTCAACCGCTGGGTAAGCGCATCGTTGTAGGTCACCACGACCCTCCGGCGGGATACGTCCGCGACCACCTGGATCACGACCGGATCGCTTTTCGGCGCCTTCGGGTTGAGCGCCAGGAGCGTCTGCTGAACGATCGGCGCGCATTCCTTGCAACGGAGATTCTCCACCGGGATTTCCTCGGTGCGGATGCGGTTGCGGGCGCATGCGGGGATGAGAAGCACGCTCAGCAGTACGGCGAGGACGGCTTGCGGTGGGATCCCGGGGCGGAATCTTCCGACGATCCGGCGGGATCGGGGAGGGCGACCGGGCGCGACGGCCCCCTTTTCCGGGTGGAGCGGCGGATCCGCGTTGCGGGCGCCCGGAGACGCGCCGTTCCTGCGCGGAATGCGAAGGGAGTCTCCGGGACAACCGAGGGAAGGCGGATCGAAGATCGGGCTGTGGTTCATGTCCGGATGCTACTGCGGCGGGAATCCCCGTTCAAACGCCGCGAGGCGGATGGGAACGGCCTCCTGCAGAAAGGCCCCGCCGGAGAGCGGGGCCTGCGGAGCAAACTCACGAAGGGGAATCAGCGGCGGCGGCGGCGGATGATCCAGCCGAGGCCGGCCAGTCCGAGCAGGAGCGTTGCCGGCTCCGGAACGACTTCCATGTTCGTGTAGAACCCCTCGGCGATCTCGGGACCGATCCCGTGCTCGTTCGGGGTTCCGACGGTCCCCGGTTGCCGGAGATCGTAGGCCACCGGCGTTCCGCCGTCGTCGGAATCGGCGGGGATGGTCCACAACTCGTTCGTCAATTCCCCGTAGAACGCCCCCGGCACGACCGCGGGCGTGTTGTAGAAGCGCAGGTAAAGCTGTTTGCCGACGATCGGAAGAATCTCGGCGCGGCTGAGGACGATGTTGAAATTGAAGCGTCCGTTCTGGATCCCCGGGACCTCGGGCGCCGTTCGCAGATCGTCGCCCACGGTGAACGCGTCCGTCAGGAGCGAAAGCGCGACGCCCTGGCCGGGATCTTCGTCGAAATAGACCTCGATCCGCGCACCGTCGCCCAGAACCGCCTTATCGCCGCCGGGCAGGGGGGCGCTCAGATCGGGCGTGTCGGGATCCACCGCTCCGTACAGTACGAGGTTCTGGTCCAGAAAGGCGAAATTGATCGTGTTATCGGCAAGGATCGTCCCCGCATTCAGGCAAAAGAGAACCGCCAATGCTGCAGCGCCCAGATTCCGTCGCATTTCTCGTTTACCTCCCTTGGGATTCCGGCGCGCCTCCCCGGGGGGAAGGCATACTCCGGGCATCACGGGTAAGTGTAGGGAAGGGTCCTCGGCCAATCAAGAACCTTCGAATCATTCTTTTCCAGGAGGAAGAAGCCTTCGCCGGCCCCCAGGACGACGTCCTGTGCGGATCCTCCGCCGGCCTCGCGCCAGATGTTCTCCCCGAAGAACGTGGAGAAGTAATAGGTGTCGAACCCGTTCCCGTTCCACTTGTGCACGACGTCGGCCAGGGCGGCCGTATCCCCTCCGTTCCAGGATTCGGCGTTCGTCAGTTCGCTGTCGGCCAGGGTGACGTCGGCCGGAAACTCGGATCCGGCCAGGGTCAGCGCCCCGCCCTGGAAGACCGTCACCCGGCGGCCGACGGGGACCGAACCGCTTACGGTGATCGTCACCGCGGTGGACTGCCGCCGCCGGACGAGGAATCCCTCTCCCGGCCAGATGACGGCGTCGTCGGCGAATCCCGCCCCGGAGTAGCGCCATCGGTTCTCACCGAAGAAGGTCGAGAAGTAGATGGTGTCGTAGTTCGACCCGTTCCACAGCAGGACGTTGTCGGCGATCGCCGCCGTGTCGCCGCCCGCGAGTTTGACGTTCGATCCCTCTCCGAAGATGTCCCGGATCCGGTAGAAAGGGACGATCATGTAGGGATCTCCGACCGCCGCTTCCGCCGTCAGATCGTCGTCGAGGGGATCGACGGTAAGGGTGTCGGCGCCGTTGGAGACGATCTCGTAATGTTTCCCTACGGCCGCTCCCCCGGTCCATTCCAGGTAGTAGCGATCGTCGCCGTCCGACGCGTACACGAACTGATCGACCGTCCAGGATTTGCTGGAATCGGTGACCGTGTTCGACGTCAGGCCCGTGGCGACGCCCCGGGCGAAGGGCAGGCGGTAGAGGGGCACCGAAAAGGACTCGGTGGCGTTCGCCGGCACTTCGAGTTTGAAGACGCCGACGGGATCCGTGTAGGTGCTCTGTCCCATGGCCATGGGAAACGAAGCCAGGACAACCAATACCACCCACCACTGGGTGCTCTTTTTCATCATCACCATCTCCTCCGGCCCCCGGGCCCGCTCAATGGACCGTCTACCTGTAGCACGGCATCGGCCGGGAAACAAGCGCCTTTTGGATGCGCTTCTCTCCCCCGACCCCTGCGCGGTCGATTCTACGGAGTGTAGGGCAGATCGCGGGGCCAGGGAGCGGCGTCGCCGATCTG
>CAYNBQ010000104.1:0-11486 GCA_964395275.1 uncultured Verrucomicrobiota bacterium | reverse complement strand
CGGGAGAACCCCATCGCCACGAAACGAACCCCTGCCATGCGAAGATCAGGAGGATGCAGACGACCGCCGCGATGAGAGACTTCTTGTCCACGCGATCTCGACTCCCGATCCTCGCTACCGGGGACCTTCGCCGGCGGGACGGCCGCGTTCCGCCGGGGATCCCGGAATCGTCGTTTCTCTCTGCCTGCCGGAGTCCAAGGGGATTCTTCCTCCTGAAAAACGATGCGCCGCGCGACTAGACCGGATCGTACCCCCCGGGATTCCAGGGATGGCAACGCAGGACCCGGCGCAGCGTACGCCATCCCCCCCGCAACAGACCGTACCGGACCAGGGCCTGCCTGGCGTATTCCGAGCAAGTCGGCCGGAATCGGCAATGGGATCCGAGCAGCGGCGACACGAACAACTGGTACGTCCGGATCATCGCGATCAGCGGGAGGACGGCGAGTCCGGCCGGACGAGACCGGCCCGGGCCGCCAGCCGCAGGAAATCCTCCTGAACTTCCGGCTGTTTCATGAGCAGCATCGCCTTTCGTCCCACCAGCACGATCCTCGCGTCCCGCACCAGAAGGGGGCGGCTCAGGCGGTAGGTTTCCCGGAGGAGCCGCCGGACCCGGTTCCGACGCACGGCATTGCCCAGGCGTCGTCCGACCACCACGCCGAACCTCCGTCCCGAAACCGGGATCTCCGGCGCCATGCCGGGCAGCAGGTAGTTCATGACCATCGCGCGTCCGGCGATCGTCTTGCCGTGCTGCCGAACCTGTCGAAACTCCCAGGAATGGCGCATCCGCTCGGAGGCCGGAAATCGGAATCGCCCTGGCTTGTCGGCGGTCACCGCAGGACCTGCCCCGGGATGGGTTCCGAAGAGGCATCTACACCGCGAGGCGGACGCGTCCCTTGCGACGACGCCGCTGAATGGTGGCGCGCCCGTTCCGGGTTCGCTGCCGGACGAGGAAACCGTGCTTCCTGTTCCGTTTTACTTTCGAGGGTTGATACGTTCGTTTCATGATGGACCGTTTCCGGCAGCGCCGGTTCTCGAAGGTTTTGGGTTCGCAGGCAGAGCCAGGCAGAGCAGGGATTGTACGCCCGGGGGCGATTCTGTCAATGGAAGCCCGGATCCGTTCCTGCCGATGCGCCCGGTTCCCGGCGTCCTTCCCCGGCCGCCCGGCCCCTTCGGACAAGGATCCTCCCTGCTTCCCGCCACCATCGGCGGCGGAGTCCCGCGTAGGGAGCAAACCGTTCCCGACCGAAATAGACCCGGTTGGTCAGCAGGAACGCGTATCCGTCGTTTCCGGGGTCGAGGATCAGGGACGTCCCGGTGAATCCGGTGTGGCAGACGGTTGCGGACGACCATTCGTCCATTCCCTGGAGCAGCCCGTACCGTCCCAGCACCCAACCGCAGGTGGCGTGGCCGCCGATTTCCTCGATCTGGTTGCGCAGCAGGAGGTTGCGGCTTTTTCTCGAGAGGTACCGCGCGCCCCGGGCGTCGCGGTTCCCCAGGATCCCCCAGGCATAGCGGTGCAGATCCAGAGCCGATGCGAAGAGCCCGGCGTTGCCGCTGATCCCCCCCATCGCCCAGGCGTTCTCGTCGTGCACCTCGCCGCGGATCCGGCGCCCGCGCCACGGGCAGAACTCCGTCGGAGCGATCCGATTCCGGATCTTCGGCGAAGGATTGTAGCAGGCCCTCGGCATCCGCAGGGGCCGCCGGATCTCCCGTCGGGCGAGTCGATCGAGCCGATCCCCGCCGATTCTCTCCAGCACCCGGCCCAGAACGATGTATCCCAGGCACGTATAGACGTAGCGCCGCCCGGGGGGTCCGGGTTCGAGGGCGAGGATCGCGTCGATCATCTCGTCCGCGTTCCGGCATTTCCGGAAGAAGGGCCTGTGGGGAACGATTCCCGCGGTGTGGGTCAGCAGATGCCGCACGGTGATCCGGCGCCAGGCCGCCGAAAGGGGGCGTTCCAGCACGTCCTCGACGCGCCGGTCGGGATCGAGGAGACCCCGGTCCAGCAGCCTCATGGCGATCGTCGCCGTCGTCGTCGGCTTGGTCACCGACGCCATGTCGTACAGATCCCCGGCGAGCGTGGGGCGCGGCGAATCGGGAGCGGGTTTCCCCGCGCATCCGGTCGCCTGAAACCGTCCCGCACGACCGATCCCGAAAACGGCGCCGGGAAAGAGCCCTTCCCGGATCCCCCGTTCGAGGATCCCGACCAGGGGAAGAAGATCCTCCCGCGCGGGAATCCCGGCGGCGCGTTTCCCGGCGATTGCCGAAGAAGAGAGGATCCGAATCATCGGTGCGTGTCCGCCTGCGGCGAGGGATCCGGCGAACGAAAGGGCCGGGGGCGGAACGGGCGGTTCCGCCCCCGGCAGTCCTCCTCGTTGCCCCGCCGGAGCGGGGCGAACCGTGTCGACTCCCTACGCCATGTTCATCATTGCGGCGGCGGGAAGGCGTCCACCTCGTGGATGATCGGGCTCTGGAAGGCCTGAGCGGGCTCGAGGTAGACGTTCTCCGGCGCCGCGATGTTCGAGACGTCGTAGATCTTCACGCGAAGCACCACGACGCTCGAGGCCAGCGGGGTTCCGTCTTCGCGGTACACGCGGGTGTAGTAGGCCTTGGCGTTGCCGCCGAAGCTCTGGCCCCACGGACCGCTGCGGACCTTGTCGGCGATCACGACCGGATCGCCGCCGCCGGAGGTCTCGACCTCCAGATCGTAGGTCTGGAAGACGCGTCCCGATTCCCAGTTCGAGAAGACGCGGATCTCGGCGATATCCTCGGGAGCGGGCAGATCGAACTGCGCCACCACGGCGGGTTGATCGTAGGCGAAATCCCGCGGAAGAATGGCGCTGCTGTTGCCCGTTTCCGGGGCGTCCGCCAGCGAGGCGATGTCGTCCATCGCCAGGCTGCCCGCCGCCGGATGGAATCCGCCGGCCGCCACGGACACCGTCACGCCGGGCTGCTGCAGGAGGTCGTCCGCGACCGGCTGGTAGGGCAGATCGCTGAAGTCGAACCGGTCGTCCGACGCCGGAATCACCCCGGCCCACTCGACCATCACGCCGGTGCTCGGAGGATCCGCGCGCTCCACCTTGTAGAAGCGCTTCGCCCCGTCCGACATGTCCTGCCACTGGGTGATCACGTCCACGACCGTGACGTCCGAATTCTCGTTCGTCTGCCAGGTGGTCGGATCGGCGAGCATGTCGGCGAAGAGGACCCTGGCGCCTTCGAGACCGGCCAGGAACGTGTAGAGATCCGCCGCCAAATCCTTGTATGCGGTGACCTCCAGCATGCTGGTGGTGAAGGTGAGTTCCACCTCCTCGTCCGAGACGCGGTCGATCGAGAGGATCTCGAAGGGACCGACGATCTGCGCACGGTACGTGGTCTCGTTCAGGAAGCCTTCGGCATCGAGACCGGCGGTGACGTAGAGATAGTCGCCGATGACCCCCGCGGCCGGCCGCCCGGAGAGGGGTTCCGGCAGGGGACGATCATCGACCCACTGGCCTCCTTCGTCCTCGCCGTAGTAGGCGACGTTGTCCTTGAGGAATCCTCCCAGTTCGCCGCCGAGAACCCACATCGTGGGCTGACCGACACCGTCGCAGGCGACGACCCCCGCGTGCGCGGAACGCGCGCCCGGTCCGGGAATGCCGACCCACTCGTTCGTGATGCTGGAGGCATCGATCCGGCCGCTGGTGTTGACCTGCGAATTCCAGCCGATGCCGCAGGAGTATCCGACCCATTCGACGCCGCCGCGCGAGTAGCTGTAGGCGGTCATCTGAGCGCCGTAGTTGTCGTAGTTCGGCTCGATCCCGTAGGGGAGTTCCGTCGCCTCGTCCCAGGTGTCCGTCTGCGGATCGTAGACCTGGACGATCCGGGAAACGCCGCCGCCGTCTTCCTCGCCCTCTTCGCCGGCCGGCCGCTCGCCGCCGATCACCCAGATCAGGCCGTTGGCGGCCGCAACCCCGGCGTTCGTGCGGGCCCTGCCGGAGGGGCTCAGGACGGTCCAGGTGTCCGCACCCGGATCATAGACCTCGAGGGAATCGATCGGTCCGAACCCGTCGTCCCCGCCGAAGACGTAGATCTTCCCGTCGAGGACCGCCGCCCCGTGCTTGAACCGGGGGGTGTTCAACGACGCCGCCGTCGACCATCGGCTTCCCGCGGGCTGCGAGGGATCGTACACCTGCACGACACCCTGCTCGATGAGGAAGAGATCCGAACCCCCGATGACGTAAAGCTTCCCGTCGAGAACCACCGACGCGCTGTCCTGAATGGGGGTCGGCAGGGCGTCGCCGGTATCTTCCCAGGGCCCGAGAATCGCGCCCTGTGCCGCCGGCAACGCTCCGACGACGAGGCAAACCATGCATCCAACAATCCACTTCCTCATAGGTACCGTCCTCCCTTTGATTCTGCCCGGTCGGAAGGGCCGGGTCGCCTTGCCCGGCGGGAATCCGCCGTGTGCGGACCCGCCGGTCGATTCGATCTTTGAACCTCGACGGAAGCGTACGCGGAACCTATACTGAATGCCAGAATTAAATGCGTTCGGATCGCGTTTTGTCCCCTCCCCGGCGGGTCCCCGGAACGGGGGGCGGCAAAGGGCGGAAATCCAGCACCCGGTGCCCGGAGAAGAAGGAGATGAGGCGATGAGGCGAACCACGGGAATCGAGAGAAGGAAGCGCTCCGGCTTCACGCTGATCGAGCTGCTGGTCGTCATCGCCATCATCGCCATCCTGGCGGCCATGCTGCTGCCGGCGCTGAGCAAGTCCCGGCGCAAGGCCGAGGGCGCGGCCTGCCAGAACAACATGCGGCAGCTCACCTTCGCCGTGATGTTCTACACCGACGACGCCGACGGGTTCCTGCCCTTCTGCGGCCTCGCGGGACGGAATCTGTCGGCCGACTGGGTCTGGGGCGGGCTGGTCACGGCCGTGCCGCCCACGGACGCCGACATGCAGAAACCCCTCTTCCCCATCCATGCCGAGGCCGGTTCGCTGTTCCCCTACGTGATGGGCAAACCCTTCATCCGAAGGGGCAACAAGCCCGATCTCCGTTTCGAGGAGCGTTTCGAGGTCTACCGGTGTCCTTCCTCCGGGCGGATCGGCATGGCCCGGCGGGTCACCTATTCCATGAACGCCGCGCTGGAGACGGCCGACCGTCCCTACCCGCTCGTGCGCGGCCGGGTCGGCCCGGGTCAGACCCCGAAGTTCCGCAAGATCAGCACGATCCGGCGTCCCACGTGGAAGGTCCTCTTCGTCGACGAATCTCCCCAGTCGGTCAACGACGGTTTCTTCCTGCCGATCTCCGCTTCGGCGGAAGCCGGCGCGCAGTACAAGACCCACGGCAGCGGCGTGAACTTCGGGTTCTGCGACGGTCACGTCGAGGGCGTCAGCAACAGGGAAGCGCTCGATTCGATCACCGACCGGAGGAAGGGCTGGAAATACTACGACCCCGACTACGACAAGGAACGCTGATCGAGGGAGGCCGGACCGGAAGTCCCCGCCCGGCCTGAGGCGGGGGTGCGATCCGAACCCCGAAAATCGTTGATTCTCGCCGTGGTCGCGGGGAATCTCTCCTGTCCCGGATGACCCGGGACGCGGTGTGAATCCACGGAAGGGAGGGATCCCGTGAACAATCGATCGATTGTCGCCGTCATCATCTCCGTTCTCGGCCTCGCGGCCGCCGCGGCATCCGCGCAGACCGTCACCGTCCTTCTGGACAACATGGCCGGCCCCTACGAAGCGGGACCCATCGGCCCCCTGGACGACGACTGGACCTTCTTCGGTTTCGGTCCGCCGAGCTACAACTACGTCGAAAACGGGCTCCATCACGACGACGACGGCTGCCAGGGCTGGAAATTCCCGGCGAACCTGACCTCCTGGCCGCAGGAGTCGGCCATGGTGGCGTACTACCAGGCGGACTACGATCTCCATGCGAAACTCGAGGAACTGGGCGCCTATCCCCCGGACGAGACCCAGCCGGTCGTCTTCTCCGCCTGGTTCTACGGCTTCCACGGGCTGGTCGATCCCGAGGATCCGATCTATTCCCCGGATATCGAATGCTTCATTCGTGCGGATTTCATCGACAGCACGGAATCCACGTACCTGATGCCGCCCCTCGGCGGGGAAAGCTGGAACGAGGCCACCAGCACCATCGAGAACGGCCTGGGTCCGGACGACCGGTTCGCCCTGGTGGTCGGGTTCAGCTTCAACACGAGTTGGTACGATCCGCAGTACGAAACGACCGTGCTCGTCGATCACATCACCGTGACCTACACGCCCGCCATTCCGCCGGAACTCCGGATCCTCTCGATCGACCGGGTCGGTCCGGAAAGCGTGCAACTGCGCTGGGAAGCTTCCCCGGGGCGGAGCTACAGGGTTCTGCACCAGCCGCATGTCGCGCCCGGTTACCGTCCCGACGGCGCCTTCGATCTCCTCGACACCGTCCTGGGGGCGGAGAACTACACGGATTCCGCCGCATCGGGGCCGGGGGCGTACTACAGGATCGAGATCGTCGAGTAATGTCGATCCCCGACCCGTCGGGATCCGGCCATGCGGCGCGGAACGGACCGCGCCGGGCGGAAGGCCCCGGGCCATGAACCTGGCCTGGTACATCACCGCGCACGGCAGGGGACATGCCTCCCGGGCCCTGCGGATCCTCCGCCGGCTGCCCCCGGCGACGAACCTCTTCCTGCGAACGGGGGTTCCGCGCGGATTTTTCCGGGCCCGCCTGTCCCGGCCCTTCTCCTGGGCGCCGGTGATCTGCGACACGGGCCCGGTGCACACGGAGACGGGTGCGATCGATTTCCCGCGGACCACCGAACGCTACGAACGAATCGAGGAGGAGAACCGGACCCGGAAGGATCCGGAACGGCTCTTCCTCCGGGAAAACCGGATCCACGCCGTCGTCTGCGACATCCCCCCGTGGCCGCTGGAAATCGCCGCGGCCGAGGGGATCCCGGGAATCGCGACGGTCAACTTCACGTGGGTCGAGATCCTGGAACCGGCCGCCGCGGATTCCCCCCGCACGGCCGCCCTGGTCGAACGTCTGCGACGGTCGTACCGGGCGGCCACGGTCGCGCTGCGAACCCCGCCGGCGCTGGAAATGCCCGCCTTCGAACGCGTCGTGGACGTGCCCCTCATCACGGTGCCGGGCCGATCCCGCCGGGAGGAGATGGCCCGATCCCTTGGAATCCCCCGGAACAACCGCTGGATCTACCTGTACTTCGGCGAATTCGGCATCGACTGGGTCCCCCCGGAGACCTTCCGGTCGAACGGCTCCTGGACCTTTCTCACGCGCCATCGCCCCGCCCGTCCCGTCGAAGGCCTCGTCGTTCTCCCGGCCGACGACCTGCCCCACGAAGACATCGTCGCATCCGCCGACGTCGTCCTCGCGAAACCCGGCTACGGGATCCTCACCGAATGCATGAGCAACGGGACGCCGCTGGTGACCACGTCGCGGGAGGATTTCGCGGAGTACCACGCCCTGGAGTCGGCCATGCGGCGATGGGGCGGCGCGGTGATCGTCCCCGCGGACGTCCTCCTGCGGGGAGAGTGGTCGGGAGCGATCGCCCGTGCGGAACGGCTTCGGCCGGAACCCGACCGCAGCGACGGCGCCGGGGCGTGCGTGCGGGCCATCCTCGAGTGCGCCCGTGCGGGAGACCCCGGCGATGCCTGATCCCGCCGATCTCGTCCGGGCCGCCGCCGGCCTCCTCGGACCGCAACCCTGCGAAGGAACCGCGATCGCGCCCGGCAGGGTCGATCTCCTCGGATCCCACACGGACTACAACGGGCTGCCCGTGTTGGCGGCGGCGATCGATCGATACGTCGCAGCGGCGTTCCGGCGGCGCAACGACCGGCGGGTGCGGCTCCGCAACGCCGATTCACGCTTCCCCCCGCGCGAGTTCGAGCTCCGCCCCTCGATCCCGCCCGCACCCGCGGGAGACTGGTCCAACTACGTTCGCGCCGCGGCCGCCTGGATCGTGAACTCCCATCCCGACGACCGCGTCTCCGGCATGGACATCGGCGTCGCCGCCTCCCTGCCCGCGCGCGGAGGCCTCAGTTCCTCCTCCGCGCTCGTCGTGGCCTCGGCGCTGAGCCTGGGGTTCGGGACGGATCTCCTCGACGATCCCCTGCGCCTGGCCGAGCAACTGGCCGAAGCGGAACACTACGTGGGCACCCGCGGCGGCGGCATGGACCAGGCCGCGATCCTCTGCGGCGTCGACGGCCATGCCCTGGAGATCGATTTCGATCCGCTCCGGATCCGTCCCCGTCGCTTCCCGGAAGACGTTTCCCTGGTTCTCTGCCACAGCCTCGTCGACGCCTCGAAGAGCCGGGAGGCCCGGGACGCCTACAACCGGCGGGTGGTCGAATGCCGGATCGCGGCCGCCTGGCTCGCCCTGGAGACGGGACGCGATCCCCGGATCGGAAACCGCTGGATCCGTCTCGGCGACCTCGTGGAAGCCGACCCGATCGAAGAATGGGCGGCGCGCCTGCGCGAGATCCTGCCGCCGGATCCGGTTTCGGCCGAAACCGTGCGCCGCCGCCTCGGTCCGGGTCTCCCCTGGCCCGGAATCGACGCCGGATTGCCGGAAACCGCGGACGAACGCTTCAGCCTCCTGAAACGCGCCCGGCACGTGTTGACCGAGGCCGCTCGGGTCCGGCGCGGGAGTCTGGCCCTGGAGCGGGGAGACGTCGCCGCCCTGGCGGAGTGCATGAATCTGTCGCACGCTTCGACCCGGGACGATTTCGAGACGAGCTGCCCGGCGGTGGAAAGGCTCGTTGAAATCCTCCGGAGCCACGGGGCCCCGGCCGCGAGGATGTGCGGCGCGGGGTTCGGCGGGCAGGTCGCCGCGCTCGTTCCGCCGGACAACGTCCCGTCCCTGCGCGACGCCGTCCGGCGTCTTCACGCGGAACCCGCCGGGGCGCCGGTCGGCGAAATCTTTCACACGATCCGACCGGCCCCCGGCGCCACGGTCCGCTGATCTCCGACGATTCGACGAAATCGCCGGATCACTCGCCTCCGGTCTTCCCGGAGGCGGCCGCCCCGACCGGGGCGGCTTCCGCCGGGCCGGCCGAAGGCGATGTCGCAGGCGTTTCCTTCTCCGGAGGCGGAGGGGCCGCGGTTTCCGGAGTCCCGGCCGCATCGGATTCGGCCGGCGGCAGGGTCTTCTCCTCCGCGATCTTCTCCGCCGGAGCCGGTGTCTCCCCGGCGGATTCGGCGGCCCCGGGCGGCGTCACGGCGTTTTCCTCGTTCCCGGGCGAAGGGGCTCCCGAGAGGGGCGCCGGTTTTCCGACGTCCGCGGATTCCGGAGCGGTCCCGGCTTCTCCGGCCGACCCCTCTTCCGCGCCCGCAGCCTTCTCCGCCTTCCCGGGTTCCCCGGCTTCCTCAGCACTTTCCGGAGGCGACGGTTCGGACTCCTCTTCGGCGCCCTCCTCCGCCTCCACAGCCTCTTCGGCGGGCTCCTCGGCCGGGGTCTCCCGGAGTTCGTCGGCGGATTTCATCACGCGGTCCATGTAGCTGGCCGCGATCTTGAAGAGACCCTCCCGTCCATCGATGCGGAAATAGCGCTGGGAAACGTTGCCCTCGACCTGGCGGCCGAAGACGAGGGTGCAGGTCTCCGGTTCCGCGCCCTCCTCTTCCGGAGCGAGGGTGAAGACGATCTTCCGGGCCGTTTCCTCGAATCCGGGCTCGGCCTCCGGATCGAGCACGACGCCCAGGGCGCGCAGGGAGGTGATCCCGGCGAGAAGATCCTGGACGGCGGAATCCTTCGCGGGCGTCGTCTCGTCGCCGGCGGTCAGATCCCACTGGTTCTCGATCTCCTCCGAGGGCGTCAACCGCAGCACGGTATCCCCGGACGTCAGCGTGACGCTCTTCACCCGGTCTTTCGCCAGATGGAGAAGTTCCAGATCCAGGTAGCGCCCCGGATCGCGCATCACCTGCGAATAGAGGGCGCCCTGCGCCACGAAGATCTCCGGCTCGCCCTCCCACCGGGCGAACCGGGCGGGATCCTGCACCGGCACCGTGTCGCCGAAGACGAGGGTCTTCTCCGTTCCGTCGTCGAGAACGATCGTGAAGGCCCCCTTCGAACGGTCCACGCCGCCGTCGAAGCCCTCTTTCGTGACGAAGTCTTCCGGGCGGATCGACGCCGCCTGGCCGACGGCGCCGTCGACGGAACTCTTCAGCGGCTTGAGCCCGAGTTCGGGCTGGACCAGCAACCATTCGTCTCCGTTGCGTTCGAAGCGCAGGATCCCCTTCCCCTCGGGATAGGCGATCGCAAGCGACTGGACCTTCTCGCGATCCAGCGTGAACGGCGCCAGTTCGAAGAGATCCCGTCCCCGCCGCACGGCGTTCTTGAGCGCCCACTTGGCGGCCTTGAAGACGTTCTCGCCGTCCAGCACGCGCACGTACCGTTCCCCGGTCGTTTCCGGCACCTCGGAGCCGATCTGCAGGACGCGGTTCGTTCCCCCGTCCAAGCCGATCTCCAGGGCGAACTCCGGAGGATCGAACCCGTATTCGTCGATCTTCTCCGGATCGACCACGTCGAGGGCGTTGAACCGGTTGAGGCTCTCGACCCAGCGTTTCACGCCGTCCTCGGCGAGCGTGCGTCCCTCCGGTTCCACGACGAACCATTTCCACTCGGTCTCGGGTTCTTTCTCCTCTTCGCCTTCGGTCCCGGCGGCATCGGGGCTTTCGGCCGCGGCTTCTTCATCGGCGTCGGAAACCGATTCGTCGTCCGCCGCGGCCTCCTCCTCCTTCTTCTCGACCGGCACCTCGCGTTTTTCCAGGACGACCCGGCTCCACGGGGTGTCCATGGCCAGGCGCCGCACGGC
Organism: uncultured Verrucomicrobiota bacterium; assembly: GCA_964395275.1. GTDB lineage: Bacteria > Verrucomicrobiota > CALLYA01 > CAYNBQ01 > CAYNBQ01 > CAYNBQ01. The sequence continues at coordinate 675 of CAYNBQ010000104.1, read as the reverse complement.
GTCTTCGTCGACCTGCACCACGCGCAGATCCACCCAGACCTTGGGATCGGGATCCTTGAGTTCGTCGCCCCAGATGTTGAACTCGCGCCGCAGATCCACGCCGACCAGGTAGACGGCGTCCGAGCCTTCCCTGCGCACGAAAGACGTCCCGAAGCGGGGACCCTTCTTACCGGCCAAGATGTGTCGCTCGGAGTTGTCCCGCCGATCGGTGAGGATGACGTGCAACGCCTCTTCGGGACGCAACGCGTACTCGTCGAGAACCTCCGCGGAATCCGACCGGACCTCCCCTTCCAGGGAGGTGAGTTTCTCGAGAAGCTGCTGCACCTTGTTCGTCGCTGCGCGGGCGTCGAACCGGTCCGGCAGGCGCCAGACGCCGTCCTTTTCCTCCAGCGTCACCGCCGCCTCGGTGTTCGTGCCGGCGTAGCAGACGATCCGGCGGACGTCCTCGGGCGAGAAATCCCGGGGGAGGATCTCCTCGTACCCCCCGCTCTTACCGGCGGTCTGGCGTCGTTTCTCCTGGACCGACCGCTGGACGAGATACGCCCCGCTGAGAATCGCGAGAACCACGATCAGAATGATGAATTGTCTGTTCTTCATCGAAGGAACCTCCCGGAGCTTCGCGAACTCAGGCACTCGTGCCGAACGGCACTTCCTGTCGACGCCGCCGGACGGCGA
>CAYNBQ010000103.1:0-11730 GCA_964395275.1 uncultured Verrucomicrobiota bacterium | reverse complement strand
CACGTACTCGGCGTTGGTGACCTCGTAGCGGTCCATCATGAATCCGCTGATGCGGACCCGGTGAGTCGGCCTTTCGCGCTGGAGCCCGAGGTTCGCGGAATCGCCCATGACGAAGAACCCGCCCGGGATTCGAACCATCGAATCGGCGGCTTCGGCCTTCGGGATCGCCATCACGGCGGCCGTTCCGAGGATGATCAGCGTCGATTTGCGCATCATGCGTGCATACCCCCTGCGCGGCGCGCGGACGCCCCGCCGGGGGCGTTGAGGAGCAGGTCGGGTGCCAGATGCGGAGCGGGCCGAGGACGGATCCGCCACGTCGGAAGGGGGCCGGCGGCTGTCTTGACTTCCCCCGGGCGCCGAAATATCTACAATGGTCGCGGTCGGCCCGAACCGGGGGCGTGCAACAACGCCCGCCTGTCCCGCATGCTCCTTACCATCCGCCAGCTATTCACCCTCGCCCGGAACGGGTATCTGGAGATCCTGCGCCAACCCGTTTTCCTGATCCTGCTTCTGGCGTCCGTGGCGGTGGTCGGCACGATGCCGATGCTTTCGCTTTTCGCATTCGGCGAGGAGCAGAGGCTGGTGAACGACAGCGCGCTGGCGCTGATGTTCCTGACCGGCGTGATCGCGGCGGGTTACCACGCATCGTCGACCCTCTCGGGAGAGATCCGCCGGGGCACGGCGCTGGTGGTTCTGGCGAAACCGGTGGGGCGGCTCACCTTTCTTCTGGGAAAATTCGCGGGGCTGACGGCGGCGCTGGGGGTTCTCTTCCTGGGCAACCTCTTCGGCGGATGGCTGGCCGGCCGGGCCACGCTGGGTTCGTTCCAGATCGACCTGCCGGTGATCGGGGCGCTCTACCTGGGGATCCTGGTCGCGCTGGCGCTGGCGGGCGGATCGAATTTTCTCTTTCGCAGGCCGTTCTGTTCCGATGCGGCGTTGCTGGTGCCCGCCCTGCTGCTGGTGATGGTGATCCTCGTTCGGGTGGCGCATCCGGCGCCCCGCGGGGAAGCCGTGGTTGATCCCCTGCTGGTGCGGGCCTATGTATTGATCTTTCCGGGACTTGCGGCCCTGGCCGCGCTGGCGCTGGCGGTCTCGACGCGGTTCGACGTCACGCCGACGATGGCGATCTGCACCGTGGCGCTGCTGGTCGGGCTGATGGCCGATTACTGGTTCGGCCGCAGGTCGGGATCGTCGTGGCTGGCGGCCGCCGGATATGCGGTGGTGCCGAACTGGCAGCAGTTCTGGGCGGCGGACGCGCTGGGGGGCGGGGGACGTCTTCCGTGGTCGTACATCGCGCGGGCCGCCGGATACGCGGGAGTCTATTCCGCGGCGATGCTGGCGGCGGCCGCGGCGCTCTTCCGGTCGCGCGAACTCGGGTAGAGGATGGATTTCATGACGGACGCATCGCAGGAACAACGGGGGCCGGCGGCGGCCGGGGGGAATCGGGCGAGTCTTCTCTCGGTCGTTCTCGGCTTGGGGATGGTGGTCGTCGCGGCCGGTACGATGCGCCTCTCCGGGGCGGCCACGGCCCGGGCGTTCCTGTGGGGATCGATCCTGTCGGCCTTCGTACAACTCGTCGTGGCGGTCCACCTCCGCCTCCTGCGGCGGGAACGCGAGGAGGAACTGGATCGTCGCGCCCTGGCCGCCCGTTCGAAGGAGAAGGACACGGCGCTCTTCGAATCGGAGACGACCGACCTTTTCAGCGCCGCCCGCGCGCGACGGCAGTTCGAGCGGTTCGCCGTGCCGGCGGCGGCGGTTCTGCTGACGGCCGGGATGGCGGCGGCCGCATGGATGATCCTCCGCCGTCCCGCGGCTGTTCCGAGCGGAACGACGCTGCCCTCCGCCCTGGCGCTGGCGGCCGCGGCGGTCTGCTTCATCCTGGGGCGCTATCTTGCGGCCCTGTCGAAGGATCCCGCGCTGCGGCCCCTGCGGGCGGCCGGCGGGCAATGGCTTTTCGTTTCCGTCCTGGCCGCCGCCGCGGCGGCGGCCGCCGCGGCCGCCGGTCCCGCGGTGGGGATTCCGGGGGCGGACCGCTGGATCGCGCTCGGCGCGGGGATTCTCTTCGCGGTCCTGGCGGTCGAATCCTTCATCACCCTCATCCTGGAACCATACCGTCCCCGCATCGAGGGGGAGGAGTTCCGGCCCCTGTACGAGAGCCGGATGCTGGATCTCTTGGCGCAACCGACGGGCGTGATCCGCACCGCGGCGGAGGCGCTGGATTACCAGTTCGGGTTCCGCGTTTCGGAAACGTGGTTCTACCGGTTCATCGCCCGCGCCTTCGTCCCCCTGCTGCTCTTCCAGCTGGTGACCCTCTACCTCCTGAGCTGCATCGTCTACGTGGCGCCGGACGAGGTGGCGCTGCTGGAACGCTTCGGTCGGCGGGTTCCGGGCCGGGAGATCCTCGATTCGGGTCTGCACCTCAAGTGGCCCTGGCCGTTCGAACGCGCCTGGCGATACCCCGCCAAGAAGGTTCTCGTCGCCGACGTCGGCATCGACGAGAAGGAACAGGAGAAGGAGCACGAGGAGAAGGGGCGCCGAAAAATCATCCTCTGGACCGAGGCCCACGGGCACGGGCATCGGCCCTACGTGGTGGCCAGCCGGGAAGGGGGGATCGGCGCGGAAGGGGATCGGCAGACCCGTTTCGTGCCGGTGAACCTTCTCTCGGTGCATGCGCTGCTGCAGTACCGCATCCGCGACGTCAACAGGTTCGCCTACGATTTCGCCGACGGAGAAGACGTCGTGCGGGCGATCGCGTCCCAGGCGATGGCGATGCGGTTGATCACGGTCGATTTCCAGCAGTTCCTGACCGAGGAATTCGGCGCGGTCGCCGAGGAGGTGCGCCGCCGCATCCAGGAACGATGCGACGAACTCGGGCTGGGCGTGGAGATCCTCTTCTTCGCCTTCGAAAACGCGCATCCCCCCGTCCCGGTGGCGGTGGCCTTCGAGAAGGTTTTCGCGGCACAGCAGGCCGAGGAGGCCGACGTCTTCCGGGCGGAAGCCTACCGCGAAAAACTCATTCCGGACGCCGAGGCCGGGGCGGAACGGACCCTGCGGGAGGCGCAGGCGGACGCCTTCCGCATGACGAACCTGGCCGACGCCACGGCCGAACGGTATCTCGACCGGCTCAAGGCCTACCGGGCGGCGCCGGAGGTCTACCGGATGCGTTCCTACCTGAGCGTCCTGCGCCGGGGCCTGGAGAAGACGCGCAAGATCGTCGTCGCCGCCCTGGGATCGGAGGTCTTCGTGCTGGACCTGCAACAGAAAATCCGTCCGGATCTGCTTGATGTTCCGCTGCAAAGCCCGTCTTCGGGAGAGGGATCATGAAACGGAGCCTGGGAACACTGATCATCGGGCTGCTGCTCGTCGTCGTCTTTCTATTCCTGCTGGTCTCCTACACCGTGCGGGAGACGGAGGTGGCGGTGCTCCTGACCCTGGAGAAACCGACGGCGGAGATCTCCCGGCCGGGATTCCATTTCAAGGGACCGTGGCCGATCCAGAAGGTGGAGGTCTTCGACAAGCGGTTGCGGATCTACCGCGGGACCTTCGAACAGACCCAGACGAAAGACGGCAAGACGATCGTGCTGAGCGTGCACGCGGGATGGAAGATCGCCGACGGGCGGGCGATCGATTTCCGGCAGCGGGTCGGCGACCTGGACAACGCCGAACGGTTGCTGTCCGGGTTGATCGAGAGTTCGAAGAACGCCGTGATCCGGGCCAGGCCGTTGTCGGACCTGATCTCCGTGGATCCGGAATCGCTGAAGATCGACGCCATGGAGAAGGAGATCCTGGAGGGCGTGCGGAAGATCGCGATGGACGACTACGGGATCGACGTGGCCTTCCTCGGCGTGGAACGGGTGGCGCTGCCCGACACGGTCACCCAGGACGTCTTCCAGCGGATGCGCGAAGAACGCAACCGGATCGCCGAATCGTATCGGGCCGACGGGCGCAAGCGGGCGGAGATCATCCGGGCGACGGCGGAGAGCGAAAAGGAACGGAAACTGGCGGAGGCGAAGTCCCAGGCGCTGCGGATCCTCGGCGAGGCCGAGGCCGAGGCGGCGGAGTCGTACGCGGTCTTCACCAACGACATCGAACTGGCCCTTTTCCTGCAGAAACTCGACGCCCTGGAAGAGACCCTGAAGGAACGGGCGACGGTGGTCTTCGACGCCAGCCGGCCGCCCTTCGACCTCCTTCTGCGGATGCCGGAGACCCCGGCGGGGGACGCGGAGTAGACGATGGCGGCGCCGGCGGCACATGCGCAGGAAGAGGCGAGCCGGGCCCTGGCGGAAGCCCTCCGCACGAGCTTCCTCATCCTGAAGATCCTCCTGGTCGGGCTGCTGATCGCCTATCCCTTCTCGGGGATCGAGCGGGTGGAGCAGCATGAACAGGCCCTGGTGCTGCGGCTGGGCAGGTACCGGGCGACCCTGGGCCCCGGGTGGCATCTGACGATGCCGGAACCGATCGACGAGATCATCAAGGTTCCCACGGCGAGGGTCCAGACGTATTCGAACGACGATTTCTGGTACGCCTTGACCAGGGAAGAAAAGGCGACCGGCCGCGAGAATCCCGATTTCCCCGACACGCTGGTTCCGGGGCGCGACGGATACAGCCTGACCGGCGACGGCAACCTCCTGCACAGCCGCTGGGAGCTGCGCTACCGGATCGTCGATCCGCGGACGTACGAGCTGGAGATCGAGGATCCCGTGGCGGTGATCGGCGCCCTGCTCGACGCGTCGGTGACGGCGGTTTCCCACCGGTTCCGGATCGACGCCGCGCTCTACGACGAGGCCGAACGGTTTCGCGCCGAGGTGGAAGCCGATTTCCGGCGACGTCTGAAGGAGAACGCGCCGGTGGGGATCGAGATCGAGGGACTCTACGTCCCGGCGATGTCGCCCCCCCGCCAGGTCCGCGAGGCGTTCGACGCGGTGCTGCAGGCCGAACAGACCCGCAGCGAAGAGGTCAACAAGGCCGAGTCGTACGCGGTCGGTCTGCGCAGCGATTCGGCGGCGGAGGCGGCGCGGATCGTGGCGGAGGCGAAGGCGCGGGCGGCCGCGGAGAAGGCGCGGGCGGCCGCGGAGGCGGATCGGTTCCTGAAGATCCTCTCCCAGGTGCGCAAACAACGCGCGGTGGTGGTGCCCGCGATCTACCTGGCCACCCTCCAGCGGGTGTTGACGCGGGTCGACCGCTACCTGCTGGAATCCCATCCGGGAGAGACTCCGGAGATCCGGATCCTGTTGAATCCCGAGCCCCGGAAGAGGAAGAGCGGCGGTGAGTCGAACCGCGACGGGGGGCAGCCATGAGCGCGGAAGGTTCCGATCTGTTGCCGGCCGGGGATCCCCAGGGGCTCGGATCGACGATCCGGGGATTGACCATCACCCTGCTCGGCGGGGCGCTGGTGTTGAATTCGTACCTGGCGGCGTGGATCTACCGGGACAACCCGGTGGCCGGGGCGGTCAGCGCCATCGCGGGCGTGGTCATCCTCGCCGCGCCGATCATCCGCAACACGATCCGGGACCTGGTGCGCGGGGCGCTGCGGATGAACGAACTGGCGGCCCTGGCCGTGCTGGCCTCGTGCGCCGTCGGGGACTATCGCACCGCGGGCGTCGTGGCGTTCTTCATGCTGATGGCGAACCTCGTGGAAAGCCGCACGGCGCTGGGGGCCCGGGCCTCGATCGAATCGTTGATCCGACTGGCGCCGTCGCGGGCGCGGCGGATCACGGCCGAGGGGACGGAAGAAGAGGTCGTCGCGTCCGAGCTGAAACCCGGCGACCGGATCCGGGTGCGGCCCGGGGACAACATCCCGGCCGACGGACGGATCCTTTCGGGCCGGGCCTCGGTGAACCAGGCGACGATCACCGGCGAATCGGTGCCGGTCGACAAGAGTCCGGGCGACGAGGTCTTCGCCGGAACGCAGAACCTGACCGGCGTGCTCGAGGTGGAGGTGACGCGCGCGGGGGAGGACACGACCCTCGGGCATGTGAAGCAGCTCATCGTGGCCGCCGAACGGAGCCGGCTGCCGATCGCGCGGATGATGGACCAGTACGCGGGCTACTACACGCCGACGATCCTGATGATCGGCGCCCTGGTCTGGTTCTTCACCAAGGATTTCGAACGGATGATCTCGGTGCTGGTGGTGGCCATTCCCTCGGCGGTGATCCTCGCGGCGCCGACGGCGATGGTCGCCGCGCTCTCGGCGGCGGCGCGCCTGGGGATCCTCGTCAAGAACGTCACGGATCTCGAGACGGCGGCGCGTCTGAACGCCGTGGTGCTGGACAAGACCGGGACCCTCACCGAGGGACGGCTCGGGGTGGCGAGACTGGCGCCGGTCGACGGCGTGGATCCGGCGGATCTCCTCTTTGCGGCCGCTTCCGCGGAACAGCACAGCAACCACCCGGTCGCGCAGGCGATGGTGAAGATCGCGGCGGAAGCGAATCTGGATCTCTCCGAACCCCGGGATGTCCGCGAGACGCCGGGGCAGGGGGTCCGCGCCGTGGTCGACGGCGAGGTCGTTCTGGCGGGGAAGACCTCCTGGCTTGAAGAAGAGGGGATCGATCCCGCGCGGATCCCGACGCCGGATCCGGCGGAGGCGGCGGGCCTGAGCGTGGTCTTCGTGGCGCGGGGGGGGCGGCCCCTGGGATGGATCGGCCTGCGCGACGAGGTGCGGCCCCAGGCGGCCCGGGCGGTGCAGGATCTCGCCGCGCTGAAGGTGACGCGGGTCGCCATGTTCACGGGCGACCGGGCGGAGGTGGCCGCGGCGGTCTCGCAGGAGACCGGCATTCCCGAATGGCGTGCGGAACTCCTGCCGCAGGACAAGGTGGAGTTCGTCCGGGAGATCCGGGAGGAGGGGTTCCGCACGGCCGTCGTGGGCGACGGGGTGAATGACGCGCCCGCGCTCGCGGCAGGCGACATCGGGATCGCCATGGGGGCCGCCGGCAGCGACGTGGCGATCCACAGCGCGACGATCGCCCTGATGAACAACGACCTGCGCCGGGTACCTTTCCTCATCCGCCTGTCGCGGCGCACCCGCGCGGTGGTGAACGGCAACCTCGTGGTCGGACTCCTGTTCATCCTGGGCGGGCTGGTTCTCGCCGGGATGGGCTATCTCAACCCGATTGTGGCCGCTCTTCTGCATTTCACGAGTTCGCTGGTCGTCGTTTTCAACAGCGCACGGCTCGTTCGTTCGGGCGAAGAACTCGTATCGCGGCGCGGCGTCGTTCTCTGACGGGGTCCCCCCGGGACGGCGCCGGGAACGGGAGAGGATCGAATGACGACGACAGGCATCGAATCGAGCGACTCCGGCGTCGGGACGGCGTCGTCCGCGGATCCGGCCGGATCCGTGATCCTGGCCCGCGGGCTGACGAAGATCTTCAAGGATTTCTGGGGCCGGCCGCGGGTACGCGCGGTCGACGATCTCGATTTCGAGGCCCGCCCCGGCGAGATCTTCGGGTTGCTGGGACCGAACGGATCCGGGAAATCCACCACCGTGAAGATGGTCCTCGGGCTGTTGCGTCCGAGCGCGGGCGCCCTGTCGGTCTTCGGCCGGAGTCCCTGGGACGTCGCGACCAAGGCGCGCATCGGTTATCTCCCGGAGGAATCGTATCTCTACCGGTACCTCAACGCGGAAGAGACGCTGGATTTCTACGGGCGCCTGTTCGATCTGCCGGCCCGCGAACGGCGCAGACGCACGGACCAGCTGCTGGACATGGTCGGTCTCGAACCGGTCCGCCACCGGCCCGTCGGCGAGTATTCCAAGGGCATGGCCCGACGGATCGGCCTGGCCCAGGCGCTGGTGAACGATCCCGACCTGGTGGTCTTGGACGAACCGACCTCGGGACTGGACCCGATCGGCACGCGCGAGGTGAAGGATCTGCTCCGGGCCCTCTCGGCCCGCGGCAAGACGATTTTTCTCACCAGTCACCTGCTGGCCGACGTCGAGGACGTCTGCGACCGCGTCGCGATCCTTTTTGCCGGCCGGATCCGCGCGATGGGGGAGATCCGCGAGCTGTTGAAGGAACCCGACCGGCTGCGGATCGAGATCCCGCCGGTGCCGAGGGAGGTTCTGGAACGGGCGCTGGCCGAGCTGCGGTCGGCGGTCTCCGACGGGGAGATCCATGTCGGCACCCCGACGCGGGACCTGGAGAGCTTCTTCCTCGACGTCGTCCGCACGGCGCGGGAGGAGGTCGAGAAGATGGATACCGCCGAGGTCGGCGTCGGCCGCGGGATCGCCGAGTACCTGGCCGAGCCCGGAGCGGCCGAGACCCCGCCGGAAAAGAGCCGCAGGATTCTCGAACGGCTCGCCTCGGCCGGGACACCCCGGGTCGAACCGCCCGCGCCCCCCGAGCCCGAAGAAGAGCCGCCCCCGCCCTCCGAGGAGAAGGGACCCGACCGGTCGCGGCTCGAAAAGCTCGCGACGAAGGAGCCCGCTTCCCCCGCCCCCTCTGCTCCGTCGGCGCCGGAAAAGGCCGGCCCGGCGAAGATCTCGTCCGGGAAGGTCCGGCGGGATCTTCTGGACCGCCTGAGCGGATCCGCCCCGGCCGATTCGAAGGATGCGAAGGATTCCGGGGAGAAGAACGAGGGCCGATGACCCCATGGGACGGCTGCTGGCCATAGCGCGGCTGACGATCCGGGCGGCGATCCGTTCCCGGATCTTCGTCGTTCTTCTGATTTCCCTGGCGTTGATCGCGATCGTTCTGCCGCTGACCGTGAAGAGCGACGGAACGGCGGCCGGATACCTCCAGGTGCTGTTGAACTACGCGCTGGGCCTCGCGTCGCTGGTCCTGTCGATCGCCACGATCTGGATCGGCTGCGGAACGCTCTGCCGGGATATCGAGGAAAAGCAGATCCAGCTCGTCGCCACCAAGCCGGTCGCCCGCTGGCAGATCTGGGCCGGCAAATGGATGGGCGTGGTCGTCCTGGACGCCGTGCTGCTCGTGGCGGCCGGGGGGATCGTCTACGGGCTGCTGATGTGGAACCTCCGTTCCGGGAAATGGCCGCCGGAGCAGATCGCCCCGCTGCGCGCGGAGATCCTGACCGCGCGCCGGTCCGTCTCGCCCGACGTGCCGAAGGTCGACGAATACGTTCGCCGGTTGGTCGAGGAACGGATGAGATCGGGTCAGGTGCCCGAGGGCGTTACCCGGGAAGAACTCGAGCGGAAGATCCGGTCGCTCGTTCTGGCCGACATCTACGCCGTCGTTCAGGGATACGGGGTGCGATGGACCTTCTCGGGATTGCCGCCGTCGGGCGGGGAAGCGGACCGCCTGGAGTTGCGGTTCCGTTTTCTCTGTTCGGACGTGCCCCCGTCGGGGACGGTCCAGGGCGAATGGGCGTTCGGCGCGCCGGATCGGTCGGACCGCTACGTGTGGCGGGGAAGTTCCGCGCAGAACTCGTTCCAGTCGGTGACGTTTCCCGCGTCGATGGTCGAGGACGACGGCACGCTGGTGGTGGACTATTTCAATCTCGATCCCTATCCGACGACGGTGGTTTTTCCCGCCGAAGAAGCCCTGGAGCTGCTGGTGCCCGTCGGTTCTTTCGCGGGGAATTACGCCCGGTCGATGCTGCTGCTCTGGATGCGCATGGCGCTGCTGGCCGCGTTGGCCCTGGCCTGCGCGAGTTTCGCGACGTTTCCCGTGGCCTCGTTCACGGCGATCACCTTTTTCCTTCTCTCGGTGTCGAGCGGATTTCTGCGGACCGTCGCCGGGCAGGACGTGATCTTCGGCGCGGGAGGCCACGGCGCGACGGCCGCCCCGGGGTTCCTGGACCACCTCTTCCGCGTCGTCATGAACGCGGTGTTGTTCGTGGTGGCGAACCTGCAGAAGTACAACCCGATCGGCGACCTTTCCACGGGACGCCTCGTCGGCTGGGGATGGGTCGGCCGCGGGTTCCTGATGATGTTGTTCCACGGCGGCCTGCTGGCCCTGGTCGGGATCCTGATCTTCCGGCGGCGGGAACTCGCCTCGGTGCAGGAGTGAGGGAACCGTGATGGACCCGTTGCCGCCCCGCCCGAAACGACCCCGGCGTTTTCTTTATGTGACGGTCGCGTGGCTCCTTTGCGCGGTCCTTCTGCTCGCCGGTTCGCGCCTGCAGCGGGGGTTGACCGAACTTCGGCGCGAGTACGGGTTCGTCCCGGCGGAGGTGGAGAACCTGCCGTGGCAACTGGCGTTCGTAACGGTCGCGCTGGGCGGCTTCCGGGGATTGATCGTCGACATGCTCTGGATCCGCGCGATGCGGATGCAGGAAGACGCCAAGTATTTCGAGATGGTTCAACTGGCCGACTGGATCACGAAGCTCGAACCCGGGTTTTCCACGATCTGGACGATGCAGGCCTGGAACCTCGCCTACAACATCTCGGTCAAGTTCCCGGATTACGAGGACCGCTGGCGCTGGGTCAGCAAGGGGATCTCGCTGCTGCGGGACCAGGCGATCCGGTTCAATCCGGACAAGCCCGAGTTGTACCGCGAACTCGGATGGATGTTTCAACACAAGATCGGCGGCAACTCGGACGACGCCCATTGGGTCTACAAGCGCCATCTGGCGGAGATGATGGAAGAGGTGTTCGGCGGCGCGGAACCCGATTTCGATGCCCTGATCGATGCGCCCTCGTGGGAGGAAATCCTTCAGGATCCGGAGGGCGGCGCCCTCGTGAAGGATCTGAAGGAGGCGGACTTCGACCTTCGCAGGGATTGGCTGGACTGGGTCCGCAGGAAGAAGGAACCGCCGGCCGCGGCGAAGGAGATTCTCGAGGATCCCGATCGGAAGGATGCCCTCGATCGGGTGTTGCTCTCCCTGCGCGCGGAGCGGCTGCGCACCGTCTTCAAACTCGATCCGTCCCTGATGCGGGAGATCGACCGGCAACGGGGCCCCCTGGACTGGCGGGCCGCGCCCTCGCACGCGATCTACTGGGCCACCCGGGGACTGCAGGTCGCCGGAGGGGAGAACCTTCCCTGCGAACGGATGATCTTCCAGTGCATGAACATCTCGTTCGAACAGGGACGGATCATCCTGAACGAGGACGGAACGATCTTCACCACGCCCAACGTCCGGATCATCCCCGCGGTGAACCGCGCCTACGAAGAGGCCGAAGAGAAATACAAGGAGGTGAACATCGCCTCCGCCCATCGGAATTTCGTCCGGAACGCGATTTTCTACCTTTACACCTTCGCCGATCGCGACGGCGCCCGGCAATGGCTCGAGTACGCCCGCAAGAAGTTCGGCAGCGACGAGTTCAAGCCGGATCTCGACACCTACGTCATGAACCGCGTGCTGGAAGAGGTGCAGCAGGCCGATACCGAGGAGACGCAGGCGATCATCGAAGGGGCCCTCTGGCAGGCCTTCTACTGGATGGCGGCGGGCGACGACGAACAGGCGGCCGGGTTCGAAGGGCTGGCCCGCCTGGTATGGAACCGCGTGATGCAGGAACTCGGCGACGAAGAGGTCCGGCAACGGGTGGGACTCCCTCCGTTGACCCGCATCCGCGACGACGTCCTGCAGCGGTGCCTGCAGCAGTTTCCGCCGCTGATGTCCGAGCGGCTGCGGGCGCGTCTCGCGCAGGAGGAATAGTCGTTCGGAAACCGGCCGCCCCCTCGACGGAGCAGGGGGCCGACCCCGTTTGGCCGGCGCTTCTTCCTCCCGCCGAGGACGACCCGTGGAGCCGCGACGCCCCCCGTCGCGCCAGAAGAGACATGGAACACAGACCAGTGTCGCGCCCCCGGCGCCCTCACCAGAGTAGGGGGCCGA
>CAYNBQ010000102.1:0-11889 GCA_964395275.1 uncultured Verrucomicrobiota bacterium | reverse complement strand
GTTTCCCTCCCGAGGGCCTCCCCTCAACGGCGTTGCGGATCAGGTTGCTGAAGGCCTGTCGCAATTGTTCCACCTTGGCGCGGATGGGGGGGAGATCCTTCTCGAAATCCCGCTGGACGTCGATGTTCCGGGTCCGGACCTCATGATGGAGAAAGGTCAGCACCTCGTCGAGCAGGACGTTGAGATTCACGTCGGTGCGTTCCTTGCCGGGGGAGAGGCCGCTGAAGGCCGTGATCCCCTCGGTGAGCTTGCGGATCCGGTCGAGGTCGAGCAGGACCTGGTCCGAGAACTGGCGGTAGTTGTCGGGGATGTCCTCTTCCCGGATGAGTTCCAGGAAGGTCCGAATCGACACCATCGGGTTGTTGATCTCGTGGGCCAGCCCCGCCGCGAGGGTTCCCAGGGCGGAGAGTTTCCCCTCCTGGCGGACGGTTTCGCGCAGGCGGTTGCTCCAGAGCATCAGCGCCATCTGTCGGCTCATGGCGACCAGAAGATCCACGTCGTCGTCGGTGAAGATGTCGCCGGAGATCTTCGGCCCGACGCTCAGGATCCCGAGCAGCTCGTCCTCGTGTTCGATCGGTACGACGACCGAGGCACCGAGATCCCGGAAGTTCTCCTGGAGCTGTCTTCGGATCCCGGGGGAATCCACCGTCGCGATTTCCTCGATCAGCAGGGGACTGCCCTGCCGGGAGACCCACTGGACCACCCCGGTGCCCAGGGGGATGTTGTCCGGAGGATGGAAGTCGGGATCGCCGGCCTGCGCCACGAGTTTGCATCGTTCCTGCACGCGGCTGCGCAGGTAGATGCAGGCGCTGCGTACGGCGAGGATCTCGGTCGTGTTCGACACGACCTCGGAGGTCATCAGCTCCTCCGACTCGCCCGAGAGGGGGATCCGGCGGATGAGGCCCAGCATCGCCTCCTGGTAGGCCCTCTTGTCCCGGAAGAGCCGGCCGAGGAGCAGCCGGTTCATCGCCTGGTAGACCGGGGGGAAGAGAAGGGCGGTGATCGTGATCAGGACGAAGGAAAGGAGGAAGACGATTGCGAAGGACGGGAGACTCGCCGGGGCCGCTGGCAGCAGCGCGGGAACGGCCGCCACGAGGGTCGACACCGCCAGGGCGAGGGCCAGGGCGGCCAGCAGGAAGGTGAGGCTCCGGTGGAGGATGATGTCCATGTCCACCAGGCGGTACCGGGCGATGGCATAGGCGATGATGATGTGGTAGAGGGCGACCAGGATGTTGCCGATGGGCGGAATCGGGATGTCGTACCAGAGGAAATAGTTCGACGAACCGCCGACGAATCCGATCAGGTTCGCCACCAGAATGTATTTCAGGACGTTCCTCCGCTGGCCCGACGATCGGCGCAGTTCGACCAGAAGGAAGTACAGGGCGATTCCCGCGTAGAAGTGGAAGTAGATCAGGAAGGGAGTGAAAAGCCCCCCGCCGCGGGGCCACCAGGGGAAGGCGAGGGCGGGACCCACGTCCCGGACGATCAGCGAACCGGTGTTCGCGACGACAAAAACGGCCGCCAGGAGGAATCCGAGCCGCACGAGCCGGCGGTAGCGGTCGAGCGTCCCGATCCAGATCAGCACGAAACGAAGATAGAGCGGCGGGATCAGGATCGCGCCGACCATCAGCCATCGGCAGTAGAAGAGGGCCGCCTCCGCGGTGTCCGAGATCTGCCAGAGGAAATAGCCGACGCTCCACAGCGCGATGGCCAGCAGGTGGTAGAGGAAGGCGCGGGCGACCGGGTTCGCCCGGTTGCGCAGAACGATCTGCAGCCCGAGCAGCAGGCTGACAGCGGCGTTAGCCGCGGCGCTCAGCGGATAGTAGATCACCCACGTTCCGTCCCGGGTTTGTAACCGACGGCGATGTTGGCCTGGTCCCCGAGGGATCGGCGGGTCTCGATTCCCTCGGCGCCGGCGTCCCTCAGGAACCCGCTCAGCTCCTCCGCCGTAAAGAACTGGTAGTGACCTTCGCCTTCCTTCTGCCGGATGCGCCCCGCGGCGCTGATCAGGCGCCGCGCATCCTCGACCTCCTTCGGGCTTTCCGCGTGGTCGAGGAAGTTCCGGTAGAGCACGGAGAGGTCGGCGTGCGGCTTCAGGGAAGTGATGACGATCTTCCGCCCCGGTTTCAACACCCGCATCAGCTCCCGGACGATGGCCAGGGGGTCTTTGACGTAGGAAAGAACCAGACTGCAGCAGATCTTGTCGAAGGAATCGTCGGCGAAACGCAGGCGCCGGGTCTCGCCGTTCCCGGCGGAGACCTCGAGCGAACCCCGAACGTAGATGCACTTCTGACGGTCGAGATCGCGCATGAGCCTCCTGCGGGCGCCGACGTGGCGGGTCATGGCCTCGATCAGCGCGTTCTCGGCGAAATCGATTCCGACGTAGATGAACCGGGGCGGATCGAGATCCGCTTCCTCGCTCCGTCCGTCGTCGCCGCTGCGCGAGAGCTTCTCGAAGAGCAGGGTGCCGAAATGGCCGTTGCCGCAGCCGGCGTCGAGAAGGATTTCGCCGGAGCGGATCTCGCCCAGCAGGCCGTTGATGGTCTCGATGAAATCCCGGTAGTCGGCCGACTTGCGGACGATCGTGTACCGGGTCAGGTAGTTGTCCCAGAAATCGCGCTCCTCTTCCTCGGTCAACTCCCGCTTCTTGAGACGTTCCTTCTCGATCCGGTTCTGCCGCGCGATCCTGCGGATCGGCGGGGGCTGGGGCCGGTCGACGTGGGGAACGCCGTACCCGATCCGCGAACAGGACCGCACGATCGCCGCCAGGGCGGCGCGGACCGCCTCGGGGTTCTCGTGGATCTGGTGCATGGCCCCGGGAAGAAAGGCGCTTTCGATGCGGGTTTCCCGGCAGCGCCGCTCGATTTCCTGCCGGTCCGTCTCCCGGGACCAGGCGTCCCGTTCCCCGTAGAGCATGGTCACCGGCACGCGGATCCTGCGCAGGTCGGCGATGGTGCTCTCCAGGTCGTGAAACCCGTGCCGGATCGCCTCGTGCGCGAAGGCGCAGTAGACCTCGAAACCGAGAACGTCGCGGGGTTCGTCGTAGGCGACCTCGCCGGTGGCGGCCTTCCCGATGAGGTCCTCGTCGTAGACGGCCTTGAGGGTGTGCTGCAGATCCGTGACGCCGACGATGCTGACCAGCAGTTCGATCCTGCGGTCGAGAACGGCGGCGCGCATCGAATACCGGGCGGCGAGGCTGCTGGCGACGACCATCGCCCGGGACGCGTTCCAGCGGCGTTCCATCTCGTCGAGCGCGGAGAACAGATCGTCGACGGCGCCGTGGAGCGTGTAATGCAGCATCTCGCCTTCGCTTTCCCCGATGTGGTTCGTCGCGTCGTAGCGGAAGACGTTGAAGCCGTTGGCCACCAGGAAATAGGCGATCGTCAGCGCGTCGCGCTTGGTCTCTCCGTAGGCGGGGGGGATGAGAACCCAGGGAAGACGTTCGTAGCCGTGGGCCTGGTGGTCGAAGCAGCCCACCATGCGCCGGCCGCCCCGGTTTCGAAACTCCACGAAATCGGTCGTGATGTCCGCCGTCGTATTGGTGGTATCGGTCACATGCACCTCCCCGCGCGGGGATGGCCGGAAGGGCCGGGGCGGGCCGGCTCGACGCCGCCCGGTTCGAGTTCGCATGATTCAATAGGACGCATGAGGCATCGTCAAGGGCGATTGACAGACGCCCCCGGGTTCGGGTATGCAGAACGTCGTTCGGCGCCAGGAGGAGAAGATCGCCTTGATGTTGGCAGTCCCGATGGGGCGGATCGCGCAGCCCCACGCGGTCCGGGGATGGGCGGATCGACGATGAACGCCGTGACCTCGCAGGACGACGTCCTCGTCACGGGCGTGGGAATCGTCTGCCCCCTCGGCGCGGGCGTCGAAAATTTCTGGACGGGCCTGCTCGCAGGACGCAGCCGGGTCGGCCGGATCACGTCGTTTCCGTGCGACGATCTGCCGTCGCGCATCGCCGGGGAGGTTTCCGACGACCTGGTCGATCGGTGGGTCGATCCGGCCGTGGCCGGACGTCTGGATCGTTTCGGCCGGATGGCCGCCGCCGCGGCGGCCCTGTCGCTGGAGGACGCCGGGATCGACGGGGCGGCCGGCGACGGGTCGAACCGGGCGTTGATCCTGGGCTCGGCCGTCGCCGGGCTGCAGTTCTCGGTCGAGCAGTACGAACATTACCTGGCCCGGGGGGTCGAGACGATCAGCCCCTACCTGGGCATGCTGCAGTTCGGTGGGGCGTGCGTCCGGGAGATCGGCGAATGGCTGGGCTGCCGCGGGCCGAACCTCCTGATCTCCTCCTCCTCGATGGACGCGGGCGCCGCCGCGGTGCGTCAGGGCGTCGAGGCCGTCCGGAACGGCCGGGCGGACGTCGTGCTGGCCGGGGGCGCCGATGCCACGGTTTTTCCCTTGAGCCTGGCGGCGCTGGGACTGACGGGAATCCTCTCCGAACGGAACGAGGAACCGGAACGGGCCTGTCGTCCCTTCGACCGCCTGCGCGACGGGATGGTGCTGGGCGAGGGGGCCTGCGTGCTCGTGCTGGAATCCCGGGAACATCTTCGCGCGCGGGGCGGACGGGCCTATGCGCGCATCCGGAGCTGCGCCTCGGTTCCGGTGCATTCCGACCGGCGGGATCGGTCCGAAAGGATGGCCGAGGCGATGGGCAGGGCGATGGAGGAATGCCGGTGGTCGGCGGAGGATCTCGATTACGTCGTCATGCAGGGAATGTCCACGATCGAGGGCGACCGGGACGAGGCGCGCGCCCTGGGACGGATCCTGGGCGGGGAACTCCGGGCGGTCCCGGCGAGCGCGCCGCAATCGATGACGGGCCATCTCCAGGGCGCGGCGGGACCGGCGGGAATCGCGGCGGCCGCCCTGGCGATCCGGGAGGGGAGGATCCCCCCGACGGCGAATCATGACGAACCCGATCCCGAATGCGTGCTGGACTGCGTGGCGGGCCGTTCCCGGACCCGGACGGTGCGGCGCTGCCTCTCCCACTGCTACGGACTGGGCGGATCGCTTTCGGCGACGGCGCTCGACGCGGTCGAAGAGGAGGGGATCCGGAGGATGCCGGAGGGAGCGTGCTGAATGAGACTCTTGCTGGTGACATCGCGCGACCGGTCCGGGGCCTGGATTCAGGAGCTGGAGAAGCTCGGCTGGACCGCGGACTGGATCTCCCGGGAGGATTTCGACGAAGCGAGCCGTCCCGAGGTTCGGATCCGGCTGGCGGAATTCGTTCTGCTGGATCTCGGCGATCTGGAGTCCGGGATCCAGGCCGAGTGGGAACGCGTGGCGGGGGGATTGCCGCGCATGCCGGAGATCGTGGTCGTGAAACGACGCTTCCGCCGCCATGTGCAGGCGGAGTTGATTCTCCTCGACGAAGACGGTCCGGAGCGGTCGGCGGAACTGCTCGGGTTGTGGATCTCGAGTCGCGTCCGGTCGAGTCGCGCCGCGGAACGCCGGGAACCGCCGCGCCGTGGGGGACCGGACACGGCGGACGCGGTCGAGGAGATCTTCTCCCAACGGCAGGCGTTGCACGATTTCTGCGAAGTCCTCGTCCAGCAGGACGAACCGGTGCGGATGATGGAGACCTTCATGCGGGCCGTGGCCGATCTCCACGGGTTGGCCCGGTTCGTCCTGTTCATGCGCGCCGGGGGGGAAAGCGAGGTCTTCGAACCGGTCTGTTCGGCGGGAATCGATCCGGACCTGCTGCACGGACTGGTCCTTTCGTCGCGGTCCGGGATCGGCCGCCTGGTCTGTTCCCGGCATGCCGCGATTCAGTCGGATTCGCTGGAATCGGTCCGGGACGCCGATGCGGAGGCGGTGCGCGAATTCGACGCCCTCGGGTTGGACGCCGCGCTGCCGGTTTCCGATCGGGGACGCGTGCGCGGGATCCTGCTGATCGGGGGACGGCTGACCGGCGAACGCGTCCCGAACGGCCAGATCGAGTTCATGGTCCGGCTGTGCGAACGCCTGGGATCGGCCGTGGGCCTCGTCGAGCAGCGGCGGGAACGCGACGCCGGGCTCGCGCAGCGGGAAGATGTTCTGGAGATTCTGCCTTTCGGCGTGACGGCGGTCGCGCCCGGGGGACGCGTCCTCTTCTGCAACGCGGCGGGCCGGAGGATCCTCGGCATCCCCGACGACGCGGCCGTGCATTCCCTGCGGGATCTTCCGGCGTTCGTGGCGGACCGGATCGAGCACGGCTTGAAAACGGGGACCCCGTTCCCGGCGACCGACCTGAAGGATCCGGTCGACGGAAGGAGCCTGCGGCTGGAGGTTCTCCTTCGGGAGGGGGCCGGCGGACGGATCGCCGTGACGGTGTTGGTCGATCGCGCCGGGGAGAAGGATCTCGAACGCATCCGTCGGGAGGCGTGGAGGGAAGATCTCCTCAGGCGGTTCGCCGAGCGGACCTCGCACGAGTTGGCCAACACGCTGGTGACCCTCCGGACGTTTTCGGAGCTTCTGCCGGAGAGATACGATCATCCCGAATTCCGGATGGAGTTCAGCCGGATCGTCGGCGACGAGATCGCGCGCATGGAGCGGTTTCTCGAGAACGTCGATTTCCTGGCGAGGGAACCGGTCTTCTCCTGGAAGAGGCTTGACATGGCGGCGCTGCTCCGGGATGTGATCCAGGAGGTCCGCAACGAGGTCGGGGGACGGACCGACGACGGCGGCACGACGATCGTGCGCGGGCCGGCGGGCCGTCCCGTGGAGATTCGTTTCGACCCCGCCCCGGACGACTGGCGGATCGACGGCGGCGAAGAGGAACTGAAGACCGCCTTCGCCCATCTCTTCCGGAACGGGATTCAGTCGATGGCGCGGGGAGGGCGCCTGCGGATCTCCCTGTCGCGCGACGCGGGCTCGCCCGGAGAGATCCTCGCGCAGATCCGGGACGAAGGGGAGGGGATCCTGTTGGCGAACCTGGACCGGATTTTCGAACCCTTCTTCACGACGCAGCACGTGGGGGCCGGCCTGGGGCTGCCGATCGCCCGGCGGATCGTGGAGGCGCACGGCGGGCGGATCGAAATCGAGAGCACCCGCGGGCGGGGGACGACGGTGCGGGTGCGTCTTCCCGCGAGGCGGCCCCGGGACGCGGACGCCGCGCCGACGGATGCCGGAGAACGGATCCGTCTTCCCGAACCGGACGATCTGCGGACGGGCCGGCGGGAAGATTCCTAGGGGCGGACCGGCGAGATGAGCAGCGGGGATTCACCTTCCGTTCTGATCGTGGACGACGAGGCGGGTCCGCGCCGTTCCCTGGCGATGATCCTCGGGTCCGGGTACCGATGCGCCGGCGCGGCCGGGGCCGGCGAGGCCCTGGAGCATCTTCGCTCGGAATCGGTCGACGTCGTCCTGCTGGACATCATGCTCGAAGACGCGGACGGCCTGGAGCTGCTGACGCAGTTGCGCAGCGAATACCCGGACCAGGTCGTCATCATGACCACGGCGGTGGATTCGACCCGCGCCGCCGTGCGGGCGATGAAGCTGGGCGCCTACGACTACCTGACCAAGCCCTTCGATCCGGAGGAGATCCGCCTGGTCGTCGGCCGCGCCGTGAAGGAGCTGCGGATGCGGCGGGAACTCGAAGACCTGCGCCGCACCGTCCGGATCTCCGGGGGGTTCGGAGGCATGATCGGCGCGAGCCCGGCCGTGGAACGGGTCCTGCGCATGATCCGCCGCGTCGTGGATTCGGATTCCACCGTGCTGATCACCGGGGAAAGCGGCACCGGCAAGGAACTCGTCGCGTCGGCGCTGCACTTCGAGGGGAAACGGCGCCGCGGGCCTTTCGTTCCCTTCCATTGCGCGGCGGTTTCGCCCCAGTTGCTGGAAAGCGAGCTCTTCGGCCACGAGAAGGGCGCCTTCACGGGCGCCGTCGTCGCCAAGAAGGGGATGTTCGAGGAAGCCGACGGCGGAACCCTCTTTCTGGACGAGATCGGGGAAATGCCGATCGAGATGCAGTCGAAGCTGCTGAGGGCGATCCAGGAGCGGGAGATCCGTCCCGTCGGTTCGAACGTCACGCGCAAGGTCGATGTCCGCATCGTCGCGGCCACGAACCGGGATCTCGTCGAGGAGATCCGGAAGGGCCGCTTCCGGGAGGATCTCTATTACCGGATCAACGTCGTGCCGATCCACCTGCCGCCTCTGAGGGAACGACCGGGAGACATTCCGATGCTGCTGCAGCATTTCGTTCGGGAGTTGTCCGAGCGCCTGCAGATCGGAACCCCGCCTCCGGTCGAACCGGATCTTCTTGCCGCGATGGAGAACTATTCGTGGCCCGGGAACATCCGCGAATTGCGCAACGCCGTCGAACGGATGCTGGTGCTTTCGGACGGATCCGCGCTGGGCGTCCGCCACCTGCCCCCGCGGATCCGGGCGGCCCTGGAACGGGGAACCCCGCCCGCGGCGGAACAGGCGCCGGACGCCGCCGTCGCCGGCGGGAGGGACGAGGCCGCGGCGTTCGAGGCGATTCCGGAGGGGATGACCCTCTCGGAGATGACGGCCGCACTGGAACGGAGGGTCATTCGCCGGGCGCTCCGGGAGACGGGCGGGAAGATCTCCCCGGCCGCCCGCAAGCTCGGCACGACGCGGCGCATCCTTCGGTACAAGATGGACCGGCTGGGTTTGAGCCCTGCCGACGCCGCGGCAGCCGAGGAAGGCTAGAAAAGGATCTTTTGCCGTGCATATCTGTTCATTTCTGTGCAAAATCCGCGGCATTCTCGGGAGGAAGAGAATCCGGATCCGGTGCGCGGAACCGCAAAGGGGGATTTCCTCGTGGTGAGAAGGCCCGGTGCGGAGGCGGGGACTCCGATGGCACGTATCGTGCTCTTTGCCTTGCGGCGAGTGGGGGAGAAGGAGGATCCGAGATTCCGTCCATGGAGATGCGTACCGACGGGTATTCCGCGGAAGGCCTCATGGAGGAAGAGGTCGTGACGACGCGCCCCCGTCTCCTGGTGATCGACGACGATCCGGGGCCGCGCGCCTCGCTGCGCCTCGTCTTCGGCGAGGAGTACGAGGTCTACACGGCCGACACGGGGCGAAACGGCGTGGAAACCGTCGAGAGGGTCCGTCCCGACATCATCATCCTGGATATCCGGATGCCGGACATGAGCGGGACCGAAGTCCTGCGGGAGATCCGCAAGACCGATCGAAACGTCCAGGTGATCATGCTGACGGCGTACCAATCGCTCGACAGCGCCAAGGAATGCCTGCGCCAGGGGGCCTCCGACTACCTGACGAAACCCTTCCAGGTGTCGGACCTCCGGGCCGTGATCGACCGCTGCCGCCAGCGCGCCGAGGAGGAGAAGCGCCGGGCGCTCGCGCTTCGATCCCTCTTGAGGGAGAACCGGACCCTGGAGCACGAGCTGGAACAGGCCCAGGCGGCGGTTTCGGCGGGGCGCATCTCTGCCGGGGTGGTTCACGAAATCAGCACGCCGCTCTCGATCATCTCGGCCTACGCCGAACTCCTGGAGAAGGAGATCGAGCAGACGCCGACCATGGAGGACGACCTGCTGGAACTGGCTCGCGCCCGGTTGAGCGTGATGCGCCGCGAGGTGGAGCGCTGCCGCGGGATCGCCCGACAGCTGCTCGATTTCGCCCGTCCCGACGGGGGGGATCCCGAACTCTACGACGTGCGCAAGCCGGTCGACCAGGCGGTCGGCCTGATCTGGGCGCATCCGTCTTCCCGGGGCATCTCGATCGATCTTTCGCTGCCGGACGAGGAGATCCGGATCTACGGCAGGGATTCGGACCTCGTGCATCTGCTGGTGAATCTCGGCGTGAACGCCGTGCAGGCCTGTTCCGAGGGGGGCGGAGGATCGGTGCGGTTCGAGGTTGCGCGCGTCGATCGCGTGGACGCGGAACGGGGGGACGAGGCCGGGGGAAGCTTCCGGTGGATTCCCCTGGAAGGATTCGACGGGACGCAGCCCCACGTGGTTCTGACCGTCGAGGACACCGGATGCGGCATCTCCCCGGAGAACATGGCGCGGATTCTTCGCACGAACTTCAGCACGAAAGACCACGGCGAGGGAACGGGTCTGGGCCTGTTCATCTGCAGCCGGATCCTCTCCCGCTACCGCGGCGCCATGCGCTTCCGCAGCCGGCTCGGGGAAGGCACCCGGATCGACTGCTACCTCCGCGACAGCGGATACCCCTCCGGCGAAGCGCAGAGCGAAACGTCGGATTCCTGATCCGGGTCGTTCGCGAAGCGGGTTCGCCGCGCCGGCGGGGTTTCGGAACCGTCCCGCCGCGTCCCCGGAGCCGCCGCCGAATCGGCGGAAAGCCTTTTTCTTCCCGCCGGTTCTCGACCTCGATCCCGGCTCGGGGTTAGTCTCGACGCATTGCGCGGGGACGCCGGTATTGCGGATTCGCCCGCGCGAGACAGGGGGGCATGGTGATCAAGGATATGGAGGATCGATTGATTCTGGCGCTGCTGCCGGATCTCGCCGCGGCGGAGACGCGCGGGAAGGAGGGAACCTGGGAGGCGTTCGATCCGCCTTTCGATTTCCTGGGCGCGGACGACTCCGAGGTTCGGGACCGTTGCCTGGCCCTGGCCCGGCGCGCGGGATGGACGGCGCCGGCGAAGCGGGTTCTCGCGGCGATTCCGGGGGTGTCGATGAAGGACGCCGCGGACCGGGCGCGACGGATCCTGCGGCCGCTGGGGAACGAGATTCTGACGGTGGAACCGCTGGACGCGCTTCACGCCGCGGTCTCGCCGGAGCCGGATTCCCTGTTGCTCCATCTCGGGTTCTGGTCGGGAGCGGCCGCCGGCGAGGCCGGGACGGGCCGTCGCCGGATCCCGGTTCCCTTTCCCGGCGGGGCGCCCGGGACGATCGACCGGTTGATGGCTCTCGCGATCGAGACGGCGCTGGATCGGTCTCTTCCGGAGAAGGATCCGCCCGGGGATTCCGGGTTCGCGGCGGCGTTGTGCGAGGCGACGGCCCTGTCGCATCCCGGGCAGCTCGGTGGCTGGTTCACGGATTCCCTTCCTTCGGACCGGCTTCTGATCGTTCTCTGGATCGACGAGGTCGCGGACCGTCTTCCCGAGGCTCGCCGCATCGCGGAAAGGTTCGCGGAGGAATTCCTGGAACGGATCGTCGAACCGCTCGAGCCGTCCCCCGGCAGGGTCCGGTTGGCCGGGGAGATCCTCGACCGGGGGAGGATCTGGCGGCGCGTTCTGGAATCCGCGATCCGCAGGCGGTGGCCCGGCGCGGAACCCGTTCCATGCGCGGTCGATTTCCGGTCGGCGCTGCGGGCGGCGGCCGGGGAAGGTCCGTCGGAACGCGCGGCGGCCCCCGTTTCCTATCCGATGACGGAGCGGGTGATGGCGGAACGACGCATCGGGGTCTCGCCGACCGAGCTGCGCAATCCGCGGACGATGGACATCGACCGTCTCGATCCCCGCGGAATCGTCGATCGGATCCTTCAGGAGGACCGCGTCATCCTGCCGGCCCTGGAGGGGGTGGCGGGGGAGGTCGCGGAGGCGATCGGGATCGTCGAGAAGACGTTTCGGGCGGGGGGAAGACTCTTCTACATCGGCGCGGGCACGAGCGGGCGGCTGGGCGTTCTCGACGCGAGCGAGATTCCGCCGACCTTCCGAGCGGAACGCTGGAGGGTCCAGGGGATCGTCGCCGGCGGACTGCGCGCCCTGTACCGGTCTTCGGAAGCCGCCGAAGACGAGGCCGACGCCGGCGGCCGGGCGGTGGCGGAACGCGGTCTCGGTCCGGCGGACGTCCTGTGCGGGCTGGCCGCCTCGGGCACCACGCCGTACGTCCTGGGCGGTCTGGAAGAGGCCGCGCGTCGCGGGGCGAAACGGCTTCTGGTCACCTGCAACACAGCCGCGCGGGATCTGCTGGCGCCTTTCGCGGACGTCCTGATCGTGCTCGACACCGGTCCGGA
>CAYNBQ010000101.1:0-11937 GCA_964395275.1 uncultured Verrucomicrobiota bacterium | reverse complement strand
GAAGGGAAACGTCCCGTGGTCGATGTCCAACAGGGTCCCCTGCGCCCCTTCGAAGAGGATCCTTCGCTTCTCCAGAACCGCCTCGTGGATCATGAAGACCGTGTCGGCCACGAAAGGACGCAGGAACGCCGCCGCCTCGCGCATCTTCTCGTAGAGCTTTCCGAAGGAAAGGGGCCGGCGGCCGACGGCCCGAAGCAACCGGTTGTGCACGCGGACCGATTCCCGGAAGAGCCCTTCGAAATCCCGTCGATCCATCAGGTCCACCATCCGAAGCCCGATCCGGTTCGCCTTGTCGGCGTACGTCGGCCCGATCCCCCGCTTGGTCGTGCCGATCCGGCTGCCGTCCTCGCGGGCCTCGCGCGCTTCATCAAGGATCTTGTGGAACGGGAAGACCAGGTGGCTCTGCTCGCTGACGAAAAGTCGACCTCGCAGGTCGATTCCCCGGGATTCCAGGCCCCGGATCTCGTCCACCAGGGCCAGCGGATCGACGACCACGCCGTTGCCGATCAGGCACGTCTTGCCGGGACGAAGGATCCCCGAGGGCACCAGATGCAGCACGAACGTCTCGTCGCCGACCTTCACCGTGTGCCCCGCATTGCCGCCGCCCTGGTACCGGACGACCATGTCGGCGTCGCCCGTCAGGTAGTCGATGATCTTTCCTTTTCCTTCGTCGCCCCACTGGGCGCCGATCAGTACGCGGTTTCGATCCGTCTTCATCTTCCAGGGCCCCGTCCCTTCACAAGAAAAGCCCCACGCATCGTTCCGGGGGGGAACCGGCGGGGACGATCGTACGATAGAGACTGCGGCAGGGGCAGTCAATCGGTCCGTACGTCGCCGCGCATGTCCTCGATCATGTCTCGAATGATGTCGTCCAGAACCCGTTCCGGGCGGAAGCCGATCGTCTCCCGGATCCGGTCGAGACAGGGGACCCTCCGGCGCATGTCTTCGAATCCGGGCGCATAGGCCTCGTCGTAGGGTACCAGCTCGATCCTCGACGAGGAACCGACCGCCGCGCGCACGCGCTCGGCCAGTTCGCCGATCGTCACTTCCTCGTCGCTGCCGATGTTGAAGACGCGGCCCGCCGCCGAGGGTTCGTCCAGAAGGGACCACGCCGCCCGGACCGCGTCCCGCACGTGCAGGAAACATCGCGTCTGACGGCCGTCGCCGAAAACGCGCAACGGCTCCCCCCGCAGCGCCGCGCCGACGAAGTTCGGCACGACCATGCCGTAGCGGCCCGTCTGCCGGGGACCGACGACGTTGAAGAAGCGTCCGATGACCACCGGCACCCCGTGCGCCCGCTGGTAGGCGAACCCCATGAACTCGTCCACCGCCTTGCTCGCCGCATAGGCCCAACGCTGCCGGAAGGTCGCTCCCAGAACCAGATCGTCGTCCTCGGAAAAGGCCGCCGCGACGCTCTTGCCGTAGACCTCGCTGCTCGAGGCCAGGAAAACGGGCTTCTGCTTCTTCGCCGCCTGGGCCAGCACCACGCGCGTGCCGTCGACGTTCGTTTCGATCGTGCGCACGGGATCCTGGATGATCAGCCGCACCCCGACGGCGGCCGCCAGGTGGAAGATCCGGTCGGCCGCGTCCACGAGTTCCGCCGTCAACGCCGAATCCCGGACGTCCCCGATGCTGTAGGAAAAACCGGGACGATCCCGCAGATGCTCGATATTGCGGATCGAACCGGTCGACAGATCGTCCAGGACGTGGACCCGGTGATTGCGGTCCAGCAGATACTCGCACAGATGCGATCCGATGAACCCGGCCCCTCCCGTGATCAGTACTCTCACGTCGACGTCCCCTTCCGCGCTACCTCGTTCCCGTGTTCGTCCCTTCTTCCTCGATCCGGTAGATCAGCTTCTGCGCGCCCCTGCGGATCTCCTCGGGGACCTCGTCGCTCTGCAGTTTCCGGGCCTCCTCGAGCGCCTGTTCCTTCTTCCCGCCCGCGGCCAGCGCTTCCGCCAGCCGGAGACGAACCTCGACGGAGGGGCGCCGTTCCAGCGACCGCCGGAAGAGGTCGGCGGCCCACGCCGGATCCCCCCTCTTCCATTGAATCATCCCTTCGGTGTCCAGCACGTCCGGGTCGTCCGGCGCCACCGCCCTGGCGCGCCGGACCAACTCGAGGGCGCGGTCGAGATCCGGCGGTTCCGACGACGCCAGGATCCACGCCAGGTTGTTCAACGCCACCGAGCGGTTCGAGTGGGATTCGATCAGATCCTCCAGGACCCGGGCGGCTTCTTCCGCGCGGCCGGCGCCGAAGAGAATCGAGGCGTATCGTTCCAGGGAATCCGGAGACGGCGGCTGTTCGCATTCGAGGGCCCTGGCCGCCGCGTCGACCGCCTCGTCGTGTTTTCCCGAGGCGAGGCAGGCCTGCCCCACGAGGAACCAGGCCTCGGGGCTGTCCGGCGTCCTGCGGGCCATCTCCCGGGCCCGATCCAGGGCCTCGTCCGTCTTCCCCTCGTCGATCATGATCTGAACGAGCAGGGCCTCGACGGCCCCGAAGCCCGCGGACGGATGTTCGGAAAGCCATCCCCGCGCGAACGCCTCCGCCTCGGCCCGACGACCCTGTTCCCGCAGGATCCTCATCCAGGCCGCCGCCGCCGCTTCCGAGACGCGATCCCCGGTCGTCCAGCGGGCCACGGCTTCCCGGGCCTCGTCCGTCTTCCCCTCCAGGGAAAGAACCTCCGCAAGGCGAATCCAGGCGGGCACGCGATCGGGAATCGCTTCGACCACCTTGCGGAACGCCGCTTCCGCCTCGGCCAGGGATCGTTTCGCCTCGACGGGCCGATCGCGCCGGGCCTCCAGTTTCGCGTTCTCCAGCGCCACCTCTCCCATCAGTTCGACATGCGCAACCGTCCACCGCGAACGCCGGGCGCTGTCCTGGATCATCTCCCGCGCCTCGGCGAACGCCTGGCGGCGGATCGCCAGCGAAACGCCCATTCGAAGGGCCTGCAGCGAATCCGGTTTTCTCCGCAGCACGCTCCGGCAGTGTTCCGACGCCTCCAACAGGAGACCGCGGCGCATCTCCGCCGTCGCGCGCAGCAGCAGGGCGTCGTTGTAGATCACCGTGTCCTGCGATATGTCGTCCAGGGCCGACGTGAAATCGTCCCACGTGATCCCCGTCGCAGGATCTTCCAGACCCCGCATCAGAATCCGCACCTTCCAGAGACGCGCCTCCGGCAATTCCGGATGATCCGCAACGATCTTCTCGATCTCCCGGACCGCCGAGTCCCACTGACCGTCCGCGATCAGCAGTTCCGCCTCCAGGAGCCTCGGGCGCAGCGCGGCGGGATCCTTCCGCATCGCGCCGCGAACCACCTCCATCGCGCGCTCGGTCCGGCCCAGGTCCGCCAGCAACCCCGCCTCCTCGCAGGCGGCGTCGACGTCCTGTCCTCCCAGGGCCATGACCCGTTCGTAGGCGGCCACGGCCTCCTCCGGACGCCCCGCTGCGCGCAACGCCAGCGCCCGGGCATACCACGTGTCGGCCGAGGCGTCAGGGTCTTCAACGGGCCCGGCCGTGATCCGTTCGGCCTCGTCGATCCGCTTCCGGTCCAGCAGGACCCGTACGCGCACAAGCAGGGCCCGGCCGGGATCCATCGGTTCCAGGCTCCGCTGCAGGAAACGTTCCGCCTCCCCGGGCTGCTCGAGCCGATACAGCAGCCCCGCCACACGCCGGATCTGCTCTTCGTCCGGTTGCTTCATCATCGACCGGACCCGCGCCAGAACCTCCCCCGCCCCGGCCGCATCGCCGACGTCCAGCCGCAACCGCGCGATCTCGATCCAGTTGTCCGCGTCCTCCGGGCGGAACGACGCGAGCCGTTCTCTCCACTCCAGTTCCGCCTCCGGATCCCCGAGCATCCGGGAGGCCTGCACCCCCAGGTTGCAGGAATCCGCGTCGAGGGCCGAAAGCCCCTGGATCTTCTCCAGGCAGCTCAGACAATCCCGGGGATCCCGGAGCTGGAGCCCGATCGTGGCAAGAATCTTCCAAACCTCCGCCAGGTCGGGACGACGGCGCGAGATCCGCCGCAACGATTCCCTCGCGGACGCCAGGGCGGCGCGCGCCTCGGCCTTCGGCATCGAAGGAAGACGCATCAGGAGAATCTGGGCCCCCAGGTAATCCTCCGCCGAACTGCCGCCGGGAAGCCCCCGGCCCTGCTCCAGGACCTTCTCCGCCTCGTCCAGGCGTCCCATCGCCGTAAGGATCTGCGATTCGAGCTGGTAGGCCTCCTTGAGATCGCTCCGCCGATCGAGCAGGGCCCTCACCGTGTCGAGGGCCTCGTCGTACCGCTCCATCACCAGCAGGACCGACACCTTGCCTATCTCCACCGCCGGATCCTGCGGATGTTCCTTCTCCAGGGCGGTGAGCAGATCCAGCCCTTCCTCCGGCCTGCCCGAAAGCGACAGCGCCCGCGCCAGGCCGATCCGCACGGAGACGTCCTCGGGCCGCGCCTCGACGACCCGCCGGAACCACGGCAGCGCCTTTTCCGGTCGGGCCGTCTCCATGTAGTAGCGCGCCGTGCGAAGGGCCGTCTCCGGATCGTCGGCGCGTTGTCCCGAAAATTCTTCGACGATCCCGTCGGCCTCCGCCTGTTTCCCGCTCCGGTACAACGCGACCGCCCGCAGGAAGAAGGCCCTCGGACTCGGTTCGCCGGTGACCGCCCGGTCGATCCACCGGGTCGCCGCCGCGGGATCCCCGCTCATCAGCGCAAGCTCCGCCAGTCCGAGATAGTTTTCCCGCTCTTCCGGCGCGGCCTGGGTCAACTTCTGGCGCAGTTCAATGGCGTCCCCCGTGCGCCCGGCCGCCTGGTAGATGTCCGCCGCGATCGTCAGGATCTGCACGCCGTCCGGATAGGCCTGCAATCCCTGTTCGACCGCCTCGATCGCCGCCGGGACGTCCCCGGCCCGGTAGAGGGCGTCCGCAAGAAGAACCCACGCCTTCTCCGAGGTTCCTCCGGCCTTCATGGCCCGGCGCACTTCCTGCGCCGCCTCCTGCGCCCGCCCGACGCGGAGCAGGCTTCCCGCGTACATCAGGCGGGCGGAGGCCTGTCCGGGCCGACGGGCCAGGAACGACGCCCAGACGCCGATCGCCGTTTCATGGTCGCCCCGGGCGGTCGCGGTCAGCGCCTTCGCATATTCCACCAGCGCCGTCGCGCCGAACGCCTCTTCCACGTGGGCGATCGATTGCTCGGCCTCGTCGAACCGCTTGTCGGAAACAAGCAGGGAGATCCACGACCACCACAGGCGCTGCCAGCGGGGACTGCCCATCGGTTCCACCGCAAGCGCCGCCTGCAACGTCGCCGCCGCCTCCCTGGAGTCCCGCTTCCGGATCGCGCGGCGCGCCTTCGCCTCCAGGGCCGTCACGTCGCGCGGATCCGCCGCCAGGGCCGCATCGATCGGCGAAGCCTCCCCGAGCCGCGCCGCCACCTCGTCCGCAAACTGGAGGGCCTCCGCCGAGGTCGGATCCCGCTTCAGCACCTCCAGGGCGCGGTCCCTGGCTTCCACCAGATCCCCCGAGAGCCGGGCCAATCTCGCGAGTTCCATCGCCGTACGGGGCCATTCCGCTTCCTTCGCCGTTTCCAGCGCGGCTTCGAACTGCCGGCGGGCCTCGTCCGGGCGGTCCGTTCGTCGATAGACGATCCCGAGGAGATAATGCGCCTCCGATTCCGCCCCGGGAGATTCCGCCAGACCCCGCAGGATCTCTTCGGCAAGGCTCCACTGCCCCCGCTCCATCGCCAGCCGGGCCCGCAGCAGTTCCTCCCTCGGATCCCCGGGATTCGTCAACCGCGCCAGGTCGAGCCAGCGCATCGCTTCGTCGTACCGCCGCATGCGCAGATTCACGTCCGCCAGCAGCAGGTGGAGGTCCGGAAGACGAACCCCCCGGCGCCACGCCTCCTCCAGGACGGACGCCGCTCCCGCCAGATCGCCCAGTTGCGTCCGGACATCGGCGGTGGCCAGCACGAACCAGCTCTGCCGCCGCAGTTTCTCGTTGTCCTCCACGGAGTCCAGCATCCGCGCCGCCTCGCGGATCCGGCCGCGCCGCAGCTCCATCAGGCCCCGCATGCCCGTCGCGACCTCCGGATCCCCGCCGATTTCTTCGTACCGGGCCAGCAACGCCTCGGCGGTCTTGAAATCGCGCTGCTCGATCCGCAACAACGCCATCAGCGCCAGGTCGTCGGGATTCCCGATTTCCTTCTTCGAGAGACGGTCCAGGATCTCCGAGGCCTTTTCCCGTTGACCGGCGACCCAGTAGCCCCGGGCCAGAACCAGATCGAGTTCCGTCTCCATCGCCGGATCGCCGCGGACGGCCGCCTGCGCGAATTCGTCGGCCGTCTCCACGTCGCCTGCATCCACCGAGATCAGAGCGAGGGTCGCAAGACACGACGGCGACAGGGAGGAAGGATCCTGCAGCGCGGCCTTCAGGGCCCGGGCCGCTTCCTCCCATTTCCCCAGGAGATTCGACATGTCCCCGTACAGCACGTAGTCGGCACAGCCCGGCGTCCTCGTGCGCGACAGGATCTGATCGACCGCGGCTTCCAGCGCCCGCCGGTCCCCCGTGTTCAACGAGGCGATCTCCTGGTGGAGGAACTCCGGCAGCCCCGGCGCCCCCAGCAGGGAACCGTACGTGCGCCAGCTCCCGATCGCCGCGCGGTACGCTTCGAGCGACGGTCCTCCGCGTTCCACCGCGTTCCGAACGGCCCGTTCCGCTTCCCGAAGGCATTCCATGCGCTGCTCGGGGTTCTCGGCGAATTCGGCGATGATCCATTGCGCCTCGGCCGCCAGGAGCTGGTTGCGGAAGTTCTCCGGATCGATCGTCGCAATCACCTCGCGCGCTTCCTTCGTCGCCCCTTCCCGATCGCCCATCTTCCGGTACAACCGCGCCAGGGCCATGTGCACCTCGGGATCCTTCGGATCGTTCCGGAGGGCCGCCAGGAATTCCTGCACGGCGTCCTCGCGCCGGGGAGGGTCCACCCGCAGATAAAGCTCCGCAACCACCAGGTGATCGTTGCGGCTGACCGCGTGATGCCCGCGTTCCACGGCCTTTTCGTAGGCGGCGAGCGCCCGGGCGTAGTCCCGTTCTCCCAGGGCCCGGTGCATTTCCTCCAGGTAGGGGCGCGGACTCGACCGCCGCTGCACCAGGTAAACCCCCGTGATGAACGCCGCAACGAGGATCACCACCGCCAGGCTGATCACAAGAAACCGCACGTTCACCGCGCCCCCGGAACCCCGCACCTTCGATCGTCCAGAACTCATGCCCCGTCTCCTTCCCCGTCGTCGAGGATCGGCAAGTAGCTTTCCAATTCTTCGGTGATCCGCCCCAGGATTTCCGCCGCGGTTCCGATGACCTCGTCGGCGGCTTCCCCGGGGGCGATCGGCATCCCGACGATCACCTGGCAGACGTATCCCGCGCCGGGCTTCGCCATGTGCAGCCGCAGGGACGTCACCTTCGTAACGAAAGACCCCGATGCGTCGAAATAGTTCAACACGACCATCTTGCGGCCCTGGCGCGCGAACACGAAGGCCGCATAGGGAATCTCCCGCCCGTCGGACAGCATCACCCGCCCTTCCCGGCGATGCAACTGCGTCCAGCCCGCGCCCGGCATGCAGACCGCGGGCCGGTGCGGATAGAACTGGCGTACGACGCCGTTGTACGAGATGAAGAGCGTTCCCGCCATCCGGCCGGTCGGATCGAGAATCGTTCGGCGCACGTATTCGTCGGTCTTCAGCGCCCTTTCGATCTCCGGCTCCAACGGGGCCGGTTCGAGACGGTATCCGGCGATCCGCTCCGGGAACTCCCGAAGGGACCGCCGCAGGACGACCTGCGGCTGCAGGACCGAACTGTGGTGCAACGCCTGTTCGATCCGGGGATGGATCCCGCCGATCACCGCCAGCGGAACGGCGAGAAACGCCGCCGCCGCCAGGGGACGGCCGGGGAGGAAACGAAGCCCGCCCGCCGTCTCCGCCGGGCTTTCGCCGTCGCCGCCTTCTTCCTCCTCGGGGATCACCAGGCGCCCGAGAAACCAGAGTTCGAAGGAAAAGAGGCCGAAGGCCATCAATATCATCGCGTATCCCGCGAACCCGTGGAACCAGCCGGCGGCCGCGTCCATTCCGAGCCATTCCAGGGCGATCGCCGTGCTGACCACGCGCGTCATGTTCGCCAGGAGGGCCACCGGCAAACTCGACAGGATGATCACCACCCGTTGCCACCGGGGACGGTCCACGATGAACGCCATCGCCGCGGCGACCGAGACGAACGCCAGCAGCAGCCGCAGCCCGCTGCAGGCCTGCGCCACCTCGAGACTGCCCCCGTACAGGTGAAGAACGTTGCCGTCGCGCTGCGCGAGGATTCCGAGTGTGTCAAGAATGAACAGGCTTCCCACCGCGGCCGCCCGCTGCATCGGCAGCGCCACCCGTTCGTAGAGATCCGCCGGCCAGGGTATGAACAGGAAAAGGTAGAGCAGCGGGACATAGGCGATGCGGAGGAATTCCGTCCCGAGGATCCCCCAGACCACCCCCCAGAGAACCACCACCATCGACGCCCACGACAACGATTCCACGCCGACCCAGAGGGTCGCGTACCGGATCGCCAGGCCGAGCAACACGACGCAGGCGCCCGGAAGCGGGGCCGGGCGGACGGGCGTCCCCGGGAACCGGCGGATCCGCGCCAGAAGGATCATCACCGCCAGCGGAACGATCAGGTAGCCGTATCCCCATTCGTCCCGCGTCCGCCATGTCCTTTCCAGCAGGACGAGTTCGCGCCAGTATGCCGCGCCCACCGCGGCGCATCCGACCAGGGCCGCAACGAGATAAAGACGCGCAAGACGCGAATCGCCGCCGGATTCTGACAGGGAGGTACTCATGAACGGATGGCCGGGATCCTAGCCCGGACGCTTCACGAAGGTCGAGCATCGGGGCCCGCCGCGCCGGGCCGCGACGACGGATCGGCCGAAGCCCGTCGGCTCGCCCTCGTCGGGCTTCAGGTCCAGAGTTGACGGTCCAGCGAACGGTACTGGATCGCCTCGGAGACATGCGGTCCCCGCACCCGTTCCTCCCCGTCCAGATCCGCGATCGTCCGCGCCACCTTCAGGATCCGGTCGTAGGCCCGCGCGCTGAAGTTCAGCTCGGTCATCGCCATGCGAAGCAGATCCTGTCCCTCCTCGTCCGGAACGGCGACCCTGCGCAGCTCCCGCGGTTCCATCCTGGCGTTGCAGCGCCGCGAGGCGGGGCGTTCCTCGAACCGTTTCTCCTGGATCCGCCGGGCCCGCTCGACCCGGCCGCGCAACGCGGCCGAATCCTCGCCGTCGCCCGCGCCCGCCATCTCCCGGTAGGGCACCGCGGGAACCTCGACGTGCAGATCGATCCGGTCGAGCAGCGGACCGGAAATCCGGTTGCGATAGCGCTGGATCGCCAACGGGCTGCATCGGCATTCCCGGCGCATGTCGCCGTAGAACCCGCACGGACAGGGGTTCATCGCCGCCACCAGCATGAACCCGGCGGGAAAGGTGGTCGATCCCGAGGCCCGCGAGATCGTCACCGTCCCCTCTTCCAGCGGCTGGCGCAGCACCTCGAGCACGTTCCGGCGGAACTCCGGAAGTTCGTCAAGAAACAGAATCCCGTTGTGCGCCAGGCTCACCTCCCCGGGGGAAGGGTGCGCCGTGCCGCCCAGCAACCCCGCGTCCGACACCGTGTGATGCGGCGCCCGGAAGGGGCGGGTCGCAACCAGGGCCGTCCCCGCCTTCAACACCCCCGCGATGCTGTGGATCTTCGTCGTCTCCAGGGCCTCCTCGAGGCTCATCCTCGGCAGGATCGTCGGGATCCTCCGGGCAAGCATCGTCTTGCCGGTGCCGGGCGGACCGACCAGCAGGAGATTGTGTCCCCCGGCCACCGCCACCTCGATCGCGCGCTTGACGTGCTCCTGTCCCCGAACGTCCCGGAAATCGACCGCGTAGCGCGACGCCCGGTCGAAGAGTTCGTCGACTTCCACCCGCACCGGCCGGGGTTCCGCCGCCCCCGAGACGAGATCGACCACCTCGGCCAGGCTGCGCGCCCCGATCACCGCCAGGCCGGAAACGACCGCCGCTTCCGCCGCGTTCGCCTCGGGAACCACCAGGTAGTCCGTACCCGAGGCCCGCGCGTGGATCGCAATCGGCAGCGCCCCCCGGATCGGACGGACCGTGCCGTCCAGGGCGAGTTCGCCGACGAGACAGATCGTTCCCGGGGGATGCAGCCGGATCTGGTCGGTCGCCCCGAGCAGGCCGATCGCGATCGGCAGATCGAAACTCGGCCCCTCCTTGCGCGTGTCGGCCGGCGCGAGATTGATCGTCGTGCGCCCCATCGGGAACCGGAACCCGCTGTTCTCGACCGCCGTCTTCACGCGGTCCCGGCTCTCCTTCACCGCCGCATCCGGCAATCCGACGATCACCACCGACGGTTTTCCGAAGGAATGGTTGACCTCGATTTCGATCGCGCAGGCGTCGATCCCGGAGACCGCCGCCGAAACGACCTTCGCAAGCACGTTTCCTCCCCGGCGCCGATGCAAGCATAACCGGCGCCGTCCCCCGGAATCAAGATCCGGAAACGCCCGATCCGGATTCGCAGCACGCCGCCGTCCCGCGGACTCAGAAGAAATAGGATTCCGGCATCTCGAAGGCGTCTTGAAAGACCGTGCAGACCGGTTCCTCCCCCGGGGGCCAGACCACCTCGACGATGTCGAACCGGAAGGGAACCGGTCCCCGCGGCAGACGGCGCAGATAGTGCACGGCCGCCGCCGCCAGGCGGCGGCGCTTCTCCCGATTCACCGCCTCGACGGGGTTGCCGTATCGCCGCGACTCCCGCGTCTTGACCTCCACGAAAACGAGCCACTGCCCGTCGCGCGCGACCAGGTCGATCTCCCCCGCCCGCGTTCGGTACGAACCCGCAAGGATCCGGTACCCCCGCCGGCGCAGGTATTCCCCGGCGACCTTCTCCCCGGCCGCGCCGAGGTCCCGCGGATCCGCGGGACGACGAAAACGAACCGCCTTCATCGTGCCTCAAACCGACGATACTCAAAGACCAGTAAAAACTGCAAGGGAAAGTCGGATGCGTCGCGCAGCCCGCTCCGGAAAAGGAACCGACGACTCCCACCCCGCCCCCCTGCAGGGGGCCGTGCCGGATCTCTCCCGCCGGCCTGCGCCGTCGCCTACGGCGGCAGCCGCCGCGCAAGCGCGACGATGCGGTCGATTTCCAGCGTCTCGAACCGGTCCTCGGAACGCGCGCCGATCGCGGCCAGCGCCTTCTCGAGATCCGATTCCGAAGGGAACAAGCGTCGCAGGGCGCTGCGCATCTGTTTCCGGCGTCCGCCGAACCCCGCGCGGAGGAGTCGTTCCACCGCGTCGTCCAACGCCGGATCGGGGGCCGCGGTTTCCGTCCGCAATTCGAGCCCAAGCACTGCGGAATCGACCCCGGGGACCGGCAGGAAACAGTTCCGGGGAACCTTCACCAGCATCCGCACGTTCCACGCGCGCCCGACGGCGACGGTCAGGGAGCCGTATTGCGCGGTCCCCGGCGCGGCCCGCAACCGGTCGGCCACCTCTCGTTGCACCATCAGGATCGATTCGCGCAGCCGCGGCAGACGGCGCCGCAGCGAAACCAGCAGCGGCGAGGTGATCGGATAGGGAAGATTCGACACCAGGAGGAACGACGTTTCTCTTCCCCATCGTCGCGCGGCCAACGCGTCCAGGTCGCATCGAAGGGCGTCCGCGGCGACCACTTCGCACCGGCCGGGATCGACGCGCTCGCGCAGCCATTCCGCCAGCCGGGGGTCCCGTTCCACCGCCAGGATCGACGCTCCTCTTTCGAGCATCGGAAAGGTCAGGGCCCCGAGACCCGGACCGATCTCCAGGACGCGGGAACCCGGCCGGACCTCGCGCGCGATCCGCGAGGCCATGTTCCGATCGACCA
>CAYNBQ010000100.1:0-12129 GCA_964395275.1 uncultured Verrucomicrobiota bacterium | reverse complement strand
ATGGTGACGATCTGGCCCTTGTAGGAAGGGTCCGTGAGGATCTCCTGGTATCCCGTCATGCTCGTATTGAACACGACCTCGCCGACGACCTCGCCGGGCGCGCCGAAGGATTCCCCCAGGTAGGTCGTCCCGTCTTCGAGGGCGAGCAGCGCCTTCACCGGCGTCCTCCGGGTGCGGTTTCGTCGTGCACGATGCGTCCGTCGACAATCGTCATCACGGGCCAGCCTTTCAGATCCCATCCTGCGAAGGGGGTGTTGCGCGATCGCGAGATGAAGGATTCCGGATCCACCGTCCTGCGCAGTTCCGGGTCGATCACGGTGACGTCGGCCGGCCGATCCGGCGCCAGGGTTCCCCCGGGCAACCCGAGGACGCGGGCCGGCCCCGTCGACATCAGTTCCACCAGCCGGGGCATGGAGATGACGCCCCCGTGAACGAGGCGATCCACGCAGACGGCGACCGCCGTTTCCAGGCCGATCAGGCCGAAGGGGGCGTAATCGAACTCGACGTCCTTTTCGAAATCCGTGTGCGGCGCATGGTCGGTGGCGATCATGTCGATGGTCCCGTCCGCAATCCCCTCGCGCAGCGCCTCGACGTGGCGTTCGGACCGC
Source organism: uncultured Verrucomicrobiota bacterium (assembly GCA_964395275.1). Taxonomy (GTDB): domain Bacteria; phylum Verrucomicrobiota; class CALLYA01; order CAYNBQ01; family CAYNBQ01; genus CAYNBQ01. The sequence goes on along the minus strand of CAYNBQ010000100.1, from coordinate 11,521 downwards.
AGGGGCGGATTGACCTTGAAGCGCGTGTCGTACCCGAAGACGGCCTCGTCGGTCAGCACGAGATGGTGCGGCGTGGCCTCCGCGCTGGCGGCGATGCCCCGGTTCTTGGCGTTGCGGACGAGGCGGACCGCTCCCGCGGTGCTGGCGTGCTGGATGTGGATCCGCGCATCGGCGCACTCGGCCAGCAGCAGGTCGCGGGCGACCATCACGTCTTCCCCGGCGGCGGGCATGCCGCGCAACCCCAGGACGGTCGAGGCGTACCCCTCGTGCATCACCCCGTCGGCGGTCAGGCTGTCGTCCTGGCAGTGTTCGAGAACGGGCAGGTCGAACATCTTGGCGTACTCGAGCACGCGCCGCATCAGCTCGGCGTTCTGCACCCCCCGTCCGTCGTCGGTGATGGCCACGGCGCCCGCGCGTTTCAGCGTTCCGATCTCGGACATGTGCTCGCCGGCCAGCGCGCGGGTGATGCTTCCGGTCGGGTAGACCCGGACGATCCCGCACCGCGCCGCCTGTTCCAGGATGTAGGCGACGGTACCCTCGTTGTCCGCCGGCGGATCGGTGTTCGGCATGCAGACCACGGCGGTGAACCCGCCCGCCGCGGCGGCGGCCGTGCCGGAGGCGATCGTTTCCTCGTCTTCGCGTCCCGGTTCGCGCAGATGCACGTGGGCGTCGATGAACCCGGGGGCGACGATCCGGCCCCGGCAGTCGATCTCCCGGCGGTCGGCCGCCTCCACGGACCCCGGTTTCACGATGACCCCGTCGGCGATCCAGAGGTCGCCGGTCCCGTCGATCCCGCGCGACGGATCGATGATCCGGCCGCCCTTCAGCACCAGGACCTCCCGCCGGCCGATCATGTCTGCGACCCTCCCGAGGCCGAGTCGACCTCCTGCGGCCCCTTTCCCCCCGAAACCAGGAAGAGAACCGCCATGCGCACGGCCAGACCGTTGGTGACCTGTTCGATGATGACCGACTGTTCGCCGTCGGCCAGTTCGCTCGAGATCTCCACTCCGCGGTTGATCGGCCCCGGATGCATGATCATCACCTCGCGCCCGAGGCGATCGAGCCGTTCGCGGTTCAACCCGAACACGGCCGCGTATTCACCCGTCGACGGGAAGTGAACCTCGCGCTGCCGCTCGTGCTGGATCCGCAGGAGGTTGATGACGTCGGCCTCCCGGATCGACTCGTCGAGGTCGTGGCAGACACGCACCCCGAGCCGCTCGATTCCCGGGGGAATGAGCGTCGGCGGGCCGGCGACCGTCACCCGGGCGCCGAGTTTCACGAGGCCCCAGATGTTCGAACGCGCCACCCGGCTGTAGAGGATGTCGCCCAGGATCGTCACGCGCACCCCCTCGATCCGTCCCAGCTTCTCCCGCATGGTGAAGAGATCCAGCAGGGCCTGCGTGGGATGTTCGTGGGCGCCGTCGCCGGCGTTGATCACCGAGGCCTCGAGGAACTTCGCCAGGAAATGCGGGGCGCCGGCGGCCGAGTGCCGGATGACGATCAGATCGACGTTCAACGCCTGGATGTTCAGGGCCGTGTCCCGGAGGGTTTCGCCTTTCGTGATGCTGCTGGCCGATTTCGAAATGCTGACCACGTCGGCGCTGAGGCGCTTGGCGGCCAGTTCGAAGGACGTTCTGGTCCGGGTGCTCGGTTCCAGGAAGAGGTTGACGATCGTCTTGCCCTGGAGGGCCGGGACCTTCTTCACGGGCCGGGCCGAAACCTCCTTGAAGGCGCGGGCGGTGTCGAGAATGAGAAGGATTTCCTCGGCCGAAAGATCCTGCAGACCCAGCAGGGAGTTCCTCGTCCAGGCCGGCGTCATGAGGCCTCCTCCAGGACGACCTCGTCGACGCCGTCCACCTCGGTGAGGTGAACGCGGATCTGCTGGTCGGAACGGGTTTCCACCTCCCGCCCGACGATGTCGGGACGGATCGGCAGCTCGCGATGTCCGCGGTCGATCAGCGCCGCGAGCCGGACCCTGGCGGGACGCCCGAAGGCGGTGATGGCGTCGAGCGCCGCGCGGGCCGTGCGTCCCGAACAAACCACGTCGTCGACCAGCACCACCGAAACGCCGTCGATGCCGAAGGGAATCTTCGTTTCCCGCACGGGTTTTCGCCCGGCGGCGCCGGCCAGGTCGTCGCGATGGAGGGTGACGTCCAGTTCCCCCACGGGGGGCTGCCGGCCGGTGATCACCCCGATGCGCCGGGCCAGACGGCGGGCCAGCGGGATCCCGCGTTCACGGATCCCGATCAGCACGAGGCCGGACTCCCCCGTTTCCTCCGCCTGGAGGATGTCGCGGGCCATCCGATCCACCGATTCCTCTATCTCCCGGGCGTCGATCAACTGCATCCCGTCGTCCCTCTCCCCGAGGGGAGGTCGTTTGCGCCGCCGGAGTATAGGTCCCGGAACGTCGACGGCAAGTCGTCCCGCGCGCTTTCCGGACGCGGTGGGGCCGGGGTCCCCGCGGCGTCAGACCAGTCCCAACGCGCGTTTCCCTTCCTCGGTGATCATGTTCTGGTTCCACGGGGGATCCCAGACGAGTTCCACCGTCGCCTCCCGCACGCCTTCCATGGCCAGCACCCGTTCGCGGACGCACTCGGTGATGGTCGAATGCATCGGGCACCCGCGGGCCGTCAGGGTCATGCGCACGTGCACGCGCCCTTCGGGGCGGATCTCCACGTCGTAGATCAGTCCCAAGTCCACGATGTTCACCGGAATCTCGGGATCGCGGCAGTCCTTCAGGGCCGTCATGACATCTTCCCGGCTGATCGCCATCGTCGGATCCCCCTTCGCTCCTCTTTCTCAGTCTTCCCGTCCCAGGGGCAGCACGCGTGCGATTTCCCCGGCCAGCGCGCCGAAGGACGCGGCGATCTCCGAATCGGGTCGATCGATCACCACGGGATTCCCCTGATCCCCGCTCTCGCGCACCCCGGGTTCGATCGGGATTTCCGCCAGCAACGGGACGTCGAGCCGGGCGCTTTCCCGGCGTCCGCCCCCTTCTCCGAAGATGGCCGTCTTTGCGCCGCAGTGCGGGCAGACGAACCAGCTCATGTTTTCCACGATCCCCAGGATCCGGACCCCGGTCTTCTGGAACATCCCCACCCCCTTGCGGGCGTCGACCAGCGCCACGTCCTGCGGGGTCGTCACGATCACGACCCCGTCGAGCGGAATGGTCTGCACCAGCGTGAGCTGAGCATCTCCGGTCCCCGGGGGAAGATCAATCACCAGATAGTCGACCCCCCGCCAGTCGGTCTCCTCGAGAAACTGGCGCACGACCTTGTTGACCAGCGGTCCGCGCCAGATCACCGGGGAGTTTTCGTCGACGATGAACCCCAGGGACAACAGCCGGATGCCGTGGCGCACCACGGGCACGATCCGCTCGTCGCGCACCTCGGGTCGTTCGGCCGTCCCCATCATCATCGGGATGCTGGGCCCGTAGATATCGCAATCCAGCAGTCCCACCTCGTGACCGCCCGCGCGCAGTGCGCAGGCGAGGTTCACCGCCACGGTCGATTTCCCGACGCCCCCCTTCCCGCTGGCCACGGCGACGACGCGGCCCACGCCCTCGATCCGGCGCTGCCCGTCCATCGGATGGCCCCCGGGCGACGCCGGGGACCGGGAAGGCGCGGGTCGGGCGACGGAGACCTCCACGCCGGCGACTCCCGGCATTTCGGAAACGGCCCGTCTCACGTCGTTCTCGATCCGGCCCGGAATCTCCGGGTTCGCCGAGTTCACCTCCAGCTCGACGGCGACGTCGCCTCCGCGCACCTCGACCCGTTTCACCATTCCGAAGGAAACGATGTCGCGGCTGTATCCCGGGTATTTCACGGAACGGAGCGTTTCGAGCACCCGGTCCCGGGTCGGCGCCTGGTCTTCCGTGGTCATGATCGAATCTCCTGGGGTGCGGGAATCGGCTGCGTATTGTCGAACGGAAGACCGTTCACCGCAAGCCGCCGGAGGACGAAACGCCCCTCGACTCCAGCAGGAGAGCGAATTCGTCGCGTTCCGGCGATTCGATCGGAACCTCCCCGTTGGAACCGACGGCCGTCAATCCCGGAGTCACCTCCATCCGGCCGATGCCGACGGCCGGAACCCCCGCCGCCTCCAGTTCCGAGATCAGATGTTCCTCCTCCGGCTCGGCCACCGCCATCAGCAGGGATCCCGAGGAGATCAGGCGCAGCGGATCCAAGCCGAAATGTTCGCAGACCTTCCGGCACATGGGAAGAACCGGCACCCGGTCCACCTCGACGCGCGCACCCAGGCCGGACGCCTCCGCCATCTCCGCGATCCCCGCCAGGACACCCCCCTCGGTGAGGTCGTGCATCGCGTGGACCCCGGGGATCTCCCGTGCGACGCAGGCCTCGGTCACGATGCTCAGCCCGGGCCGGCGCAGCATGCGGCGGGCTGCGGAAAGACCCCGTTCGCCCAGGGTCTCCGCGAGTTCCTCGCCGAATTCCCGGGCCAGAAGCGCCGTTCCCTCGATCGAAACCCCCTTGGTAAGCACCAGCCGGTCCCCCGGCCGCGCCGTGCCGCTTCGGATCGGACGCTTGCCCCGGACCTCGCCGGCCATCGTCCCGATCACGACCGGACGGGTCACCGCCGAGGTGATCTCGGTGTGTCCACCCACCAGGACGGCCCCGACCTCCGCGCACGCCAGCCGGATGTCCCGCAGAATGCGTTTCACGTCCGTCTTGGAGGATCCGGCCGGCATCAGGATCACGGCGGTGAACCACCGCGGATCGCCGCCCGATGCCGCGATGTCGTTGGCGTTCACGTGCACGCCGTACCAGCCGGCCTGATCCGTCGCGAACGTGATCGGATCCGACGCGATCAGGATCCTGGAACGCTCCACCCGGAGGATCGCCGCGTCTTCGCCTGCGGCCGGTCCCAGGAGAACGTCCTCGCACTCGCCGATCCCCCGAACGAGATCGGAGATGCACGAAAAGGGGACCTTCCCCTCGGGCAGGGCCCGGGACCGCCGTCGCTTGCCCGCGCCGGCGGCGCGTGCGCGGCCCTGGTGCTCGGCTTCCGCCATGGCGTTCACCCCCCTTTTCCGGGACCGGCGACGCCGAGGATCTCGCGGATCCTTCCCGCCGCCTCGTCCCGGCGGCCTTCGGCGATCCGGCGCCGGACCGTCTCGTCCCGGTACGCCCGACGCAGAGCGTCCGCGCCGATCCGCCCGGGTCCCGCCTCGGCGATCTCCGTCAGCATCCCGACCAGGGCGTCCCTCTGCGCCACCCACGGTTCGAGTTCCCGACGGACCTCCGCCGCCAGAAGGGCCCTGCGCCCTCCCGTCGTCACGGCGACGGTCAGAACCGATCCCTCCGCCAGCGCCATCATGTAGACCTCGCAGAGGTCCCTGCGGTCGTGGACGTTGACGGGGATCCCCAGGCGCCGACACGCCTCCGCGAGCCGCCGGTTGAGATCGTCCGAATCCGCCGTGGACACCACCAGCGAGATCCCGGGATGCAGCCGGCTTTCCGGATCGGCGTCCGCCGCGGAGCCCGCGAGCCGTTCGGCGCCCTCCGGCAGGGGAATCCGCACCTCGGGATCTTCGGGCCAGACGGTCAACCGCTCGGCGTACCGGCCGATGCGGGCCAGTTTCGCCGCGGTCGCCGGAGCGCGGCCCGCCACGAACAGGACGTGACGGAGGCGAAGACTCAGGGGCATGAACATTCGACGCTTCCGCGGCGGCATCCGTGGAGGCGTCAGGCCGGGCGGGGAAAATCCGAACTCAATGCCGGATCCACCAGTCCGCAAAGCTCAGGATAGTGAGGATCCCCACGATCACCGCGGTCACGCCCGCGATCATGCACGAATAGAGCCGCCGCGTGGACACGTCGAGGGTGTTCATGTAGACGAGGTACGCCAACCCCGCGCCCACGAACGCCACCAGCAGCGCCCAGATGATGTAGCTCCATTTCACCCCGTCTCGCATCGCTGGATCCTTTGCCATCGTTGACTGGTCCGATTGTTCTTCGGAACGACCGTTCGTCGCCGATCCGTCTTACCCCTGCGTCGCGTTCCCCGGGCCCGTAACCGATTCCTTCAGGACGCCGACGAAGGGGAGATTACGATACCGCTCGGCATAATCCAAGCCGTATCCGACCACGAACCGGTCCGGAATCGTGAACCCGACATAGTCGGCTTCGATCGGGATCCTACGGCGTTCCGGCTTGTCGAGAAAGACGCAGAGTTCGATCGAACGGGGGTCGTGTCTCGCGATCATCCTGCGGATCCGCTGCAGCGTGTGCCCCGTGTCGAGGATGTCGTCGACCAGCAGGACGTCGCGGCCGCGCACGTCCAGCCCGAGGGTCTTGGTCACGGTCAGTTCCCCGCTCGACTCGATGGCCGCCCCGTAACTGGCCGCCCCGACGAAATCCACCCGCAGCGGGATGCGCAACAGACGCAGAAGGTCCGACAGGAAGATCAGGCTTCCCGTCAGGATCCCCACGATCGTCAGATCCCGTCCCTCGTGGTCCCGCTCGATCTCGGCCGCCAGCTCGGCCAGACGCCGGCGGATCTCCTCCGCCGTGATGAGGATCTCCGCCAGATCCCCTTCCATTCCCCCGGGGCCGCCGCCGCTGTTCGTCTTCATGCCCGGAAAAGCTGTCCCATCCGGCGCCCCAGGATCCGGCTGGCCAGGAAGAGGCTCCCGGCCAGCAGGGCCATCCCCAACACGCCCAGGGCGCTGGCGACATATTCCCCGTCCCCGAGCCTCTGGTACAGGACGAAGATGGCCTTCGTGATCGGGTAGAACTGCGATTTCATCGCCAGGATCAGGCTGTCGCTGACCTCCAGCATGGCGAAGGCGAAGGCCAGAATGCCTCCCGCCACGAGGTTCGCGGCGATCAGCGGAAAGGTGATGCGGCGCATCGTCGCCCACGACGTCGCCCCCAGGTTCAGGGAGGCTTCCTCGAGGGTCACGCTCGTCTGCTGGAACCCGGCGATCGCCGAACGGACCACGTAGGGCAGCCGGCGCACGGCGTAGCTGACCACCAGCAGCAGCACCGGCGATTCCCGCGGATCCAGCGCGGTTCCCGAGAAACATCCCACGTACCCGAACGCCAGAACGACCCCCGGCAGGGCCAGCGGCATCATCGCCACCGCGTCGATCGCCGCGCTGCCCCGAACCCGCCGGCGCGTCACCAGGTACGCGATGGTGACTCCGAGCACCAGGTCGATGGCCGTGCTGGCGGTCGAATACGTCAGGCTGTTCTGGATGCTGCGGAACACGTCCTTCCTGCCGAAGACGCTCCGGTAATGATCCAGCGTCCACTCCCCGGGCGCCACGGTCATGAACCAGCTTCCCTCGCGGGCGAAGGAGGTCAACACGACCCCCAGGTGCGGCAACAACGCCAGGACGACGAGCCCGCCGGTCAACGCGCACAACACGACGGTGCGCACGGGACCGGCGTCGGTCTCCCGGCCCGAGGTGTGCCCGCGCCCGATCATTTCGAACCGTTTGCGGCCGGCGACCGCGCGGGACGCGAGAAAACAGGCCGCCGTAAGCGCCACGGTCAGGACCACCAGGGCGTATCCCATCGGGTTCTCATTGATATCCTTGACGCGATCGAAGATCTGCACCGGCACGACCGAGCGGTACTGGAACATCAACGGCGTGCCCAGGTCCGTGAACGCCCATACGAAGACGAGAACCGCGCCCGCGAAATAGCCCGGCAGCATCAGGGGGAAGGTGATCGTGCGGAAGAGCCGTCCCCGGCGGGCGCCGAGGTTCAGGGCCGCTTCCTCCATGGCGGGATCGATGTTGGCCAGCGCCGCGGTGACGTTCAGGTACATGATCGGGTAGAGATGCAGGGTCTCGAGAAAGATCACCCCCCACACGCGGCTGCCGAACCAGTCCACGGGTTCCCGCATCCAGTGCAGGACGTCGACGAGCAGGATGTTCACCGCCCCGTGCAGACCGAAGAGCCGGTGCAGACCGATGGCCCCGACGAAGGGAGGCATGATCAGGGGCACCAGCAGGGCGGCCTGCAGAAAGCCCTTGCCCGCGAAGCGGTACCGCAACATCGCCTGCCCCAGGGGAACGGCGACCAGCGTCGTCAGCAGGGTGGTCGAGGCCGCGATCAGGAAGCTGTTCCGCACGCACGCCCGGATCGCCTCGTCGACGAACATGATCCGGAAGTACTCGAGCGTGAATCGTCCCCCGCTCCAGAAGGCCGAGCGGAAGACGTAGAGAAGCGGGTAGAAGAGGAAGACGGCGAAAAACGCGCCCAGCAGGAGCAGGATGACGTTCGGACCCCACGCCCGGGACCCGGCGCGTTTCTCGAAGGTCGTGGGCACCGGATCCCCTACCTCGCCGCAATCGCCTCGTATTTCCGCCGCGCGAACCGGTTCCATTCGGCGATCTTGCGGTTGCGCAGTTCCGGATCCCGTTCGAACTGCGGCGCCAGCGCCAGGGCTTCCTCCTCGCCGATCGGCGGCCGGCCGAGTTCCCGGATCATCTCCCCGGGCGCTCCGGCCTCGATCACGCGACGCCAGGCCTTCTGGAGTTGCGCGTGCGAGGTGATGAAGAGCGCCCCGAACAGTTCGTTCAGAAGGACCGTGCGTTCGGCGCCCTTGCGGTTGTCGTACCGGACGGTGCTGCGCAGTTCGAAGGGGTTGACGCGCACCGTGGCCAGCGAGGGATCCGCCGCGTAGAGCGAAGGCAGCACGGAGGCTCGATTCAGGGCGTAGGCCTTCGGTCCCCCGGGCGCCCCCTTGCGGAACATCCAGAGTTTCTGGCCGGGCTCGGACATCACGAACTCGACGAACGCGCGCGCGACGTCCGGATGCGGCGCCCCCCGGAGAATCCCGATGGGATCGGGATTGAAGAGCATGGCCCCTTCAGGGATCACGTAGGCGATCTTGTCGGACCCGACGGCGTCGATCTCGTTGTACGCGTAGAAATCGATCGAGAGCCCGAGAACCGAATCCCCGGAGCTGACCATCTTGGGGATCTCGCTGGAACTGGAAAGGAAGGTGCGCACGTTGCCGCCGAGGCACGTCAACACCCGGAATCCCTCTTCCCAGCCGAGGCTCTGCAGGATGATCTCGTAGATCATGTGCGCGCTGCCGCTCTTGCGCGGATCGGCCGCGGCGATCTTTCCGAAGTACTCCGGCCTTGCGAGGTCTTCCCAGCCGCGCACCTCGGGCAGCCCTTCCCGCTCCATGAGGACCCGGTTCGTCATCACGCCGAACCCGGAGATCACCGCTCCGTACCAGCGGTACTGCGGATCGTAGATCGGGACCCCGAAGAGTTCCTTCGGCAGCGCATCCAGCAGGGCGTCGGGAAGACGGCAGGTCTCCAGGAGCCCGTCTTCGGCCAGCTTCAGGAAGACGTCGATGCCGCCGCCGAAGAAGACGTCGATGTTGATCCCCTCCGGGCGCCGGGCGAATTCCGACCGCACGAACTTCAGATCGTCGGTGGTTCCCCCCTGGTCGATCCAGTCGAGTTCCACGTTCCGCCCGGTCCGTTCCCGGTACCAGGAACGGAACCCGTCGGTGAACTCCTGTTGAATCCCCTCCCAGTGCGGGGAAATCAGGATCAGCCGATCCCCTTCCGCCGTCGATTCGCGGCGGCACCCCGGCGCGAGACCGATTCCCAGAAGGATTCCCGTCGTCAGCAACCATCCCCGGATCCGCATGGCGACAACCTCTCCTTGGTTTCGACTTGCCCGGGACGACCCGGACCCCCTCCTCATCGTCAATCGTCAATCCGGCAACACGAGGATGTCCTCGGGCTGCACGCCGAGTTCGAGATCCTCCCCGACGGCGCGAACCGCGCGGGGATTCTGTTCGACGGCGAGCATGCTGCGGCCGTCCCGCGTGCGCAACCGGTACTGTTCCACCTCGCCCAGGTAGGTGACCCCCTCGATCCGGCAGGAAAACCGATTCGGCCCGCCGCCTTCGAAAACGAAGGATTCCGGACGGATCCCGACCGTCACCCGGCCGGTGGCGGCCCGCTCCGTCGCCGCCACGAGCCGTCCGATCGATGTCTCCACGACGAGATGTCCGTCCCGGCGATCGACCACGCTGCCCTCCAGGAAGTTGGTTTCCCCGATGAAATCCGCGACGAAACGATTCGCCGGCGCCCGGTAGACCTCCCGCGGCGTGCCGATCTGTTCGACCCGCCCGTCGCGCAGGATCGCCATGCGGTCGGCCAGCGAAAGCGCCTCCTTCTGATCGTGGGTCACGTACAACGCCGTGATCCGCGTTTCCTCGTGGATGCGCCGGATCTCGTCGCGCATCTCCAGGCGGAGTTTCGCATCGAGATTGCTCAACGGCTCGTCCAGCAGCAGGATCCCGGGCCGGACGACCAGCGCCCGCGCCAGGGCCACCCTCTGCTGCTGGCCGCCGGAGAGCTGGTTCGGGGTCCGTTCCGCGTACTCGGTCATCCGCACCGTCTCCAGCACCTCGGCCACCCGCCGGCGGCGTTCTTCGGCCGGCAGCTTGCGGATGCGCAACCCGTACTCGATGTTCTTCGCCACGGTCATGTGCGGCCACAAGGCGTAGTTCTGGAAGACCATGCCCGTGTTCCGGCGGTTCGGCGGAAGATCGTTCACCGCCCTGCCGTCGAAGAGAATCTCGCCGCCGTCGGGACGATAGAAACCGGCCACCAGCCGGAGAACGGTGGTCTTGCCGGAACCCGAGGGGCCCAGAAGGAAGAAGAGTTCCCCCTCGCGGATCCGGAACCCCACGTCGTCGACGACGAGCGTCTCGCCGAACCGCTTGGAAACGCCTTTCAGATCGACCCGCATGGGCGTCGTCGTCACCTTCGGGAATCGCGCAGAATCAGCAGTCGCGCCAGGTTGAGGAGGGAAACCGCCAGCGCCGCCACGTAGGTCAGCGCCGCGGCGCTCAGGACGGCCTTCACCCCCCGGGCCTCCTCGCCCGAAACGACGCCGAGCTGATCGAGCCGCCGCCGGGCCCGGGCGCTGGCGTTGAACTCGACCGGAAGGGTCACCACCTGGAAAAAGACGACGAGCGAGAAGAGCCAGATCCCCAGGGTGATGAGTTTCGGCGTGCCGAGAATCAGTCCGAGGATCGCAAGCGGATAGGCCAGGGTCGATCCGATCTGGGTCGCCGGAATGATCGCCATGCGCAACTGCAGCGGGGCGTAGTGATGCGCATGCTGGATGGCGTGACCCGCCTCGTGGGCGGCGATGCCGACCGAGGCGATCGTCGGCTGATGGGCCACGTCCCCGGAGAGACGCAGGACCTCCTGCCGCGGATCGTAGTGATCGGTGAGATTCCCCGGAATGACCTCGATGTCGACGTTGTGCAACCCCTCGCCGTCGAGGATGGCGCGGGCCGCCTGCGCCCCGGTCAAGCCGGAAGAGACCCGGATCTGCGAATAACGCCGGTACGCCCGCATCAGGCGGCTCTGCGCCCAGACGACCAGGATGATGCCCGGAATGACGATGAGATAGGATGTGTACCAGATCATGGCCGAAATCGATTCCTCTTCCGCCGGCGCCGGTCCGCTCCGCGAACCCGCCGCGCGGAATTCCCGATCCATCGC
>CAYNBQ010000099.1:0-12428 GCA_964395275.1 uncultured Verrucomicrobiota bacterium | reverse complement strand
GGGTCAACAGGGATCGGCCGACCCTACTTCGTCCCGCCCCGAGGGCGGGACTTCCTCCTTCGTTCCGCAAGTGCGGAACTATGGAGGACAAGACGAAGGGCGCGGCAGGAATCGGCCTCCTACTCTGTCTTGTCCGGCACCCCAAAGGAAAACAGGGCGTCGCGGATCCATAGGTCGGCCTGCGGGGCGCAGGGGTCGGCCTCCTACTCTGTTTTCGCCGATGCGGGGACGCGGAATCCCAGGGCGCGCAAGGTTTCGACAGCGACGGCCGGTACGTCGGGTTCCGCAACGATCTCGAATGCACGGAACTCCCGGCGCACCCGGTATTCCCTGCGCAACCGATCGAACGCAACGGCCCGTTCCGGATCCGGCAGCGACAGCGTCGCGCGCAGATCGGCGTCGTCGACCTCGATGTCGTAGGCATGCCGTACGGCCATGCGGCAGACCGCCTGCGGATCTCCGCCCGCGATCCGGCAGACCGGTTCCCCCGGCGGGGGAAGATGCGATTCGGCGTTCCACCGCGGCTCGAAACCGAAATGGCGGCAGAACGCTTCGAGAATCATCTCCACGCCCGCCAGCTTCCCGTCAAACGAATACCCGGCGATGTGCGGGGTCCCCAGATCCGCCGCTTCGACCAGATCGCGCCGCGGCAGGGGTTCCCCTTCCCAGACGTCGCAGACCAGCCCCGACAAACGCCCCGATCTCCTCGCCCGGACCAGAGCCGCGGACGACGCGACCGCACCCCGCGAGGTGTTCAACAGCCACGATCCCGGTTTCATCCGCGCCAGGAACGCCTCGTCGACCATCCCCAGCGTCGCGTCCGGCCCCTCCCGCTCAAGGGGCACATGCAACGTAACGACGTCCGCTTCCCCCAGGACCTCTTCCAAGGGACGGTACATCGCGTCCCCCGTCTCCCGAGCCTTCGGAGGATCGTTCCGAAGCACCCGGAGCCCCAGGGCCGTCGCCAGGGCGACCACCCGGCCGCCGACGTTGCCGACGCCGACTACCCCGAGGGTTCGTCCCGCCAGTTGCACGCCCTCGCGCTCGGCGAGGCAGAGGAGCGCGGCGACCACGTATTCCGCCACCGAGTTGGCGTTCGATCCGGGAGCACTCGCAAACCCGATCCCGCGCTCGCGGAGCCAGTCTAGATCGACGTGATCCGTGCCGATCGTGGCCGTTCCCACGAACGAGACCCGGCTGTCCCGCAGCAGGTCGGCCCTGACGGGCGTCACCGACCGCACCAGCAGCGCGTCGGCGTCCCTCACCTGTTCCGCGCCGATCGACCGGCCCGCGTGGAGTTCCACGTCCCCGTGGGCGCCGAAGGCCTCCCGCACGAAAGGGATATTCTCGTCGGCAACGATTTTCAGGGCGAAAACCTCCCTCCGGTTCAATTCCGCCATTGCACGACGGGCGCAAGTGGGTCAAAAGAATGCCCGTCACGATACGCGGGTTCAACCCTTCCCGCCCGTTTCGAACGAAATCCTCGGAGGTCCCCATGGAATCAGCCGACATCGGACTCATCGGTCTCGCCGTCATGGGCGAGAACCTCGCCCTGAACATCGAAAGCAAGGGATTCTCGGTCGCCGTCTACAACCGCACCCGGGAGAAGACCGACCGCTTCCTGGCCGGGCGGGGCGCGGGAAAACGCATCGTCGGCGCCGGGGATCTCGGCGAACTGGCATCCCTGCTCCAGCGTCCCCGGAAGGTGATTCTCATGGTCAAGGCCGGCCCGGCGGTCGACGCCGTGATCCAACAGCTTCTCCCCCACCTGGAGCCGGGCGACATCATCATCGACGGCGGCAACTCCCATTTCCCGGACACCGAACGGCGCGGCAAGGAACTCGAACCCCGGGGGATCCTCTACATCGGCAGCGGTGTCAGCGGCGGGGAGGAAGGCGCCCTGCACGGTCCCAGCCTGATGCCGGGAGGACCGCGCGAGGCCTACAACGAAATCGCCCCGATCTTCACCCGCATCGCCGCCCAGGTCGACGACGGCCCCTGCTGCGCGTACATCGGCCCGCGGGGCGCGGGACACTTCGTCAAGATGGTTCACAACGGGATCGAATACGGCGACATGCAGCTCATCGCCGAGGCCTACGACCTGCTCGCCAACGGCGCCGGATTCACTCCTGACGAACTGGCCCGGATCTTCTCGGAATGGAACGGGGCCGAGCTGCAGTCGTTCCTCATCGAGATCACGGCGGAGATCTTCGCCTACAGGGATCCGGACACCGGCGAACCGCTGGTCGAGAAGATCCTCGACCGTGCGGGACAGAAGGGCACGGGCAAATGGACGTCGCAGGCCGCGCTCGACCTGGGGGTCGCCGCCCCGACGATCCACGCGGCCGTGGACGCCCGCATCCTCTCGGCGTTCAAGGAAGAGCGGGTCGCGGCCTCGAAAAAGATCCGCGGACCTTCCCGAACGTTCCGGGGCGATCGCGACAAGTTCGTCGCGGACGTGCGGGCGGCGCTCTACGCTTCGAAGATCTGTTCCTACGCCCAGGGCATGGCGATCCTGCGGGCGGCGAGCATCGAGTACGCCTATTCGCTGGACCTGGCGGAGATCGCCCGGATCTGGAAGGGCGGCTGCATCATCCGGGCGCGTTTCCTCGATCACATCAAGGACGCCTTCCGCCGCGATCCCGGGCTGCCGAACCTGCTGATGGATCCGCAGTTCCGCCGGGAGATCCGGCAGCGGCAGACGGCGTGGCGCCGCACGGTCCGCACGGCGATGCAGATGGGGATCCCCTGCCTGGCGATGTCGAGTTCGCTGGCCTACTTCGACTCCTACCGGCGCGAACGCCTGCCGGCGAACCTGATCCAGGCCCAGCGGGATTATTTCGGCGCGCACACCTACGAACGGATCGACAAACCGGGAACGTTCCACACCGACTGGGCCGGCCTCCACGAGAACGAGTAGGGGGCGCGGGGGCGCGAGACGTCTTTCGGGGGCAATAAGAATCGGCCGACGGGGGTCGGCCTCCTACTCTGTCTTGTCCGGCACCCAAGAAAGTAGGAGCCCGATCCCGTTCGGGCGACTGTCTGTCCGGGTCTGCCATGGCAAGAAGGAAGCGGGTCAGGTCCCTTCTACGAGCCTCCGCTGCAGATCCCCCCGAGAGTGCCTGGCAACTTTCCGCCCTCTCGCCCAAGAGTGCCAGGCACTTTCCACCCCGTGCTGGCGCGGGAAGCCAGCGGGCAACGGCCACAAATGGTGCGGATTTACAAGCGATCCTTCGCGGGCCTACACCGATCGGCCGAGCGGGGTCGGCCTCCTACTCTGCTTTCGCAAGGGACCCCGAAAAAGTAGGAGCCCGATCCCGTTCGGGCGACCTGACCTGCGAAGAAAAACCCTTGGAGCCGGGATGACCCCATGCCGGCCTTGTCCAGGAAATGCGTTGTATCGGCAACAGCCGGGGTGGGGTCACCCCGGCTCCAACAAGTCGTCCTTCGCGGGCCAACAGGGATCGGCCGATATGGATCGGCCTCCTACTCTGTCTTGGCCGGCACCCCAAAGGAGAACAGGGCGTCCCGGTTCCAGCCGGTCGTCCTTCGCGGGAGAGTGCGCGACGGTGCCGCGGGCCTTCTCCCTGCCGCACTCCCCTGAAGGACACCGCGCGTCCTTCCCGCAACTACTCGACGATCTCCACGCGGTAGAAAGCCCGGGGATTCCCCGGCGACTCCACATCGTAATACTCGAGAACATCGTCGAGAATCGCGGTTCGCTCGGAAGCCTCATTGGGATCCGTTCCTTCGGGCGCGGGTTCCCAGGTGACGAGATCCATGCTCCGCAGAACCCGGTACGTTTTCCCCGCCCTGGCGAACCACGCGACGCCTCCCAGCGAATCTTCCGAACGCCAGGCCTCGGCCATGAACACGTCCAACCGGCTGTTCGGATCCGTACCGGCCGCGATCTCCTCCAGATCGCCCGCCCCGTCCCCGTCCGTGTCCGGGTCGGCCGGGTCCGTCCCGGTCTCGAACGGCGACACGAAGACGCCCGTGTTCGTCTCCTCGTCGTCGCCCAGCCCGTCCCCGTCGCTGTCGAGAGCGTAGGTCAGGGATATCGAATGAATCTCGATCCGGGCATCCGGATCGCCGCGGCTCACGAGCTTGAAAGTGAGCGTCTGCCTCGTGCCCGCAAACAGGCGCACCGACGCCTCGCCGTAGACGTCGGCTTCGCGGCTCAAGACCGTGTTCGCTCCCACGTACACCACGTCGTTCGATCCGACGTGTACGCTCAGGAAGTCCTCTTCCCCGCCGGGAAGAAAACGGTACATGAAGTTCACGCTCCGCGCCTGGTCGGGAAAATCGACCTCCCGGAAGATCCCCGCGTTGGCATTTTCGGTCACCGTGTAGACGCCGCCGGTTTCCGCAACGTCGCCGAACGAGCTGAAACCGTCGAGGACCACGTTCGTAAGCCCGGATGCCGTGGACTCCTGCGCCCGGCGCAGTGCGCCGTCCCATGCGCGCGAGCCGGGGACGAACCCGTGGAACCCATGATTCTCGAAAGGCGAGTACCAGAATCCATCCTGGATTCCGGCGTTCTGGATCGTGTCCCGATACCACTCGTAGGCCCGCGAATGATCCTCGGGGATCGTCCAGCCCCACAAGGGATTGATGTACATGAGCGGACTGAGTTCCCCACGATAGTAGTAGCTGCTGAACATGGGATCGACGAAGTCGATCTGCCAGGCTCCGTATCTTGAGGAGATGTAGCGCTCCACGAGACCCGGATTCAGGTATCCCTTTACGCCCAACCACTGGTACCCGATCGGGAACGGCGTGTCGAGAAGGCTCACCTGCGTGATCTCGTCCTGGAGACGAAAGGCGATCTCTCCCGCGACAAAGCCGCCGACGCTGTGCGCGATGATGTGAATCGGGGCGTCCGTGCAGATCAACCCCGCGTCGATCTGCTCCCGGATCCAGGCGGCCACCATCAGGCCCTGCGCGATGCCGGTGGACCGGATCGCCAACAAATCGGCCGCCCTTTTCCTGACCAACCTGGAACCGATCCATGAGGGAAGAGCCGAAGCGACGGTGACTGACGGATTGGCGAGGGGCTCCCAGTTCAACAAACAGATATTCGGCTCCTCGGCGTCCGGAATTCTTGCGCGGATCGTCTCTCCCATCTGCCTCATCCATTCGTTTGCATCGACAGAGGTCCATATCCCGTGAATGATTACGATCAATCCGTTGTCGATCTTCGCGGGATCGAACGTGAAGGGTTCTCCCGTCACGGACCTCCCTTCCGCCCCCATCGGATCGGCAGCAGGGCGCACCTTCGGTTCGCCCTGCGCCGGGGCCTTGCCCACGGGCACCAGCCTGTACGCCGACGCGGAACCGGAACCGTCGCTCACCGCCAATTCAATCCTGTGCACGCCCTCGACCGAAAACGTCACCTGCGGATCCTCGACATCGGGCGGGTCGATCTCCCCCTGCGAACCCGCGTCCCAGGAGAAGGAGACGGGTCCCGCCGCGCCCGAGACCACGGCCTGCAACTGGATCGGGGATCCGACGGTCCAGGCGTCGAACGGCGAGGTCACCGCGATCGAGACGTCCAGAACCTGCCCCCGCGTATCGACCGTGAAGAGGGCCGAGTCGGCCACAGGCCCCAGCACGGCACGCGTGTCCACGGCAAAAACCGCCGAGATCGCCGAATGACTCCCGCCGGGCGCAGGCAAGCTCCACAATGTCGCTGTCAAGCCGACACCGAGAACGGCCCCGATGCGAAGCGCACGGTTCATCATCGTTCCTCTCCCATGAAATCTGCGTCGACACCACGCGCCGGCGGCGCACGAAAGCGAAAGGTCAAGGCATCAGGGATCAGGGATGAGGAGTACCCTCCGTCTTGACGGATCCGAGGGGAAGCTTCCTTGCAACAACAAGCTGATGCTGCGCAACGGTCCGATCGGATCCTCATCCTGTGCTCCCGGTTTTCCGGCGACTCTCCGCTCCGCTCTTCACGTTCCCGGCCACGGTCGTCAGGATTGCATTGAGTTGGCGCGCCTCGGCCTGCGCCTTGTCCACGCCGTTACCGGTCAGGAGGCGGCTTTCTTCCATGACCTCAAGCCGGTAGAGCGTCTCCTCCAACTCCTGGAGTCCTCCCTCGATCTTGCTGACGAACTCGGCGTCGGACCCCGCCTCGCGGGAATGCGCTCCCACGGAGGTCACACTTCGAAGCAACTGTCCGCCCAACCCCGGAGCCTCGCTCCTCCCTGGAAGGGATCCGTAAGGACGGACAATCTGCAGCGAGAACCTTTTCGTCCGCTCCCCCAAATCGATCCTCTCCGTTCGTCCCGCCTCGCCGACGAACCCCGGTCCGCCCATGCCTCATCCCCTATCCTTCATCCCTTCAGGTTCTTCCGCCCCCTATCGCCTTCATGCTTCTCCCTATTCCCCCCTCGCGCAACGGAATCCGACGTCGTGGGGCGCGTCCGACGGCTGGGAGTAGAGGCGGTACGCGCATCGCAGGGCGAACGGGATGTAGTTCCACGAGCCGCCGCGAATCACCGGATAATCCCCGGTCGACGGACCGGTCGGATCCGGATCGGCCGCCCCGGGATCGTCGTACCAGTCCGCGTCGTACCAGTCGTAGCACCATTCCCAGACGTTGCCCGCCATGTCATAGAGCCCCTCGCCGTATCCCCACGCGTCGTAGTAGCCCACCGGCGTGGTCCCGTTGTCGTACGGATCTCCGCTGTCCCAGTAATTCGCCTCCGATCCGTCGATGTGATCCTCGTAGCTCCCGCCATGACTCGGCCAGGGGTAGTAGTTGCCCTGCAATCCCCCCCGGGCCGCCTTCTCCCACTCCGCCTCCGTCGGCAGCCGGTATCCGTTCCTGGTGAAATCGCAGCTCCAGTCCGCGAAGTCGATGCAACGATCCAGCCCCTCCATGTCGCTGCGGTAGTTGCAGTACGCCTGCGCCCCGTACCAGCTCACCTCCACGCACGGGAAATCCTCTCTGCCCGCGTCCACCGTAAAGGAAGTCCCCGTAAAGCTGATCTCACAATGGGAATCATCAAGGTCGAGAAGCTCCTGCGGATTCCCCTCCTGATTCTTCACCGTGAGCGTGCTCGCCGCGATCAACCCCCGATCCAGCCCCCACTGCAGCACGTCGGCCATCTGACGGTTCGTCACCTCTTTCCGGTCCATGTAGAACGCACTGACGTAGACATCGTGGATCGGACGCTCGTCGCTAGTTCCGACGCCATAGGTGTCGCCCATCGTGAAGGTTCCCGCGGAGATCAGGACCATGCCCTCCGGCGGCGGTTCCCCTCCGTCGGATGCCGTCACGCGGACGCGCATTGTGGTCGAGTACCAGTTCGGCCAGTCCCTGCCCGCGTTCCAG
The DNA here is from genome assembly GCA_964395275.1 of uncultured Verrucomicrobiota bacterium. GTDB lineage: Bacteria > Verrucomicrobiota > CALLYA01 > CAYNBQ01 > CAYNBQ01 > CAYNBQ01. The sequence continues at coordinate 5,083 of CAYNBQ010000099.1, read as the reverse complement.
ACGATGTGCCGGTTGTTCCCGGCCGTCACCCCGAATCCGTAGCCGGGACCCAACATCGTCAACGCCGGCACGCCATAGGTCGATCCCCCGTCGGACGAGACGGAGACCGACACAGTCAACGTGTCGCCGTCCGCGTCGGCAACGTCGTAAAGGATGTCGACGAGTTTCGTCCCCGCCCGCTGCACGGCGCGGACGTTGGAAACCACCGGCTCCGCCGCGAACGCCCGGAGAGGCATCCAGCAGGCCAGGGCGACGGAGAGAAGCGCAAAAAAGGCCGGGACGGGGATCGAACACCGCCCCGGCGGGATCGGGACACACGATTTCATGATGGGCAACCTCCCCTGCGGCGCTGCACGCGCTGGCTCAGAAGAATACAAAGGTTCGGAACGAGGGATCAAGGACAAAACGGCGGGGAGGGCGGAGGGGATGACGGGGGTTGGGAGGGTTGGTCGCGGAGAGGGCAGGCAAGGAAAAAGCGGCGGCGCTGACGCGGGAAGCCGGCGGGCAACGGCGACAAACGGCGCGGATCCAGCAAGTCGTTCTTTGCGGGCCTACACCGATCGGCCGACCCTACTTCGTCCCGCCCCGAGGGCGGGACTTCGAAGGGCGCGGCAGGGGTCGGCCTCCTACTCTCTTTTCGCCGGCAACCCAAAGTAGGAGCCCGATCCCGTTCGGGCGACCTCCGGAAACGCGGCCTGAAGGGCCGCCGGTCGTCAGCCCGGGGCATCGCCCCGGGAAATCCGGCGTCCCGATCCTCCGCGCGCTGAAGGCGCGCCGGGCAACGGGAAGGGGGCCGCACCTTCAGCGCGAAAAAATGTCTTGCAACATCCCTTCCCGGGGCGGCGCTTCGCTTGCCCCGGGCTGACGAGCGATGCGCCTTCAGCGCATCTGCGGGGGACGTCCTTCGGGGGGATGCGCGACGTCCTACTCCGTTCCGCCGCTAGGCGGAAGTACGAAGGAGAACGGGGCGGCGCGGATCCACAAGTCGGCCTTCGGGGGCCAACAGGGATCGGCCGACCCTACTTCGTTCCGCCCGCTGGGCGAACTTCCTCCTTCGTCTCGCAACTGCGAGACTATGGAGGACAAGACGAAGGGCGCGGCAGGGATCGGCCTCCTACTCTTTGCAGGCAAACCGAAGGAGAACGGGTTGTCCTACTTCCGGGCGATGGGGATCTGGAGGCAGGCGTTCATGATGTCGTACAGCTCGTCGTAGACGGCCATCACGGCGTCGATGAGTTCCGGACCGTTCATCGAGGCGATCTCCCCGGCGTTCCAGCCGTAGTCGATCAGCACCCCGGTCCAGCCGTCGGGATCCTGCTTGCGGATCGCCCGCAGGATCGTCCGGCTGCCCTCGAAGGAATCGGCCGGGAAGGTCCGCCGATCGAAGAACCCGACGGAAACCGAGAACCCGTCCCGGCGGACGAGTCGGCGCAAATGCTCGTCGAACGCATCGTTCCGCCGCAACGCGCGCAGGAACCGATGCCAGTCCCAGTCGTTCTTCCGCTCCAGTTCCGGACGATCGGGAGAACGCCGCAGCCCGCTCTCGATGTGAAAGCCCGCGCGAAAGACCTCCTCCCCGGGAGGGGCCGCCGCATAGAACTTCGCGCAACTGAAATGTCCCCTGCCCGCCGCGCTCTTCGCCCGCCGGTTTTCCCGGGGGACGAACCAGACCGTCGGCCAGATCGAACCGCGGCCCCAGCGGTCGACCAGGAAATCCCGGCCGTACCGGCGGTGCAACCGGAATTTCACGATCCGCGTGAATCGTTCCTCCGGGCGGAGGTGGCCGACCCGGATCCCGCGGCCGATCTCGATCCATTCGGTGCGGAAGGCCGACCCGTCGGGGAGAACCGCCTCCGTCAGATCGCGTCGCCGCATCGTTCCCTCCGGATCATCCCTTGATGCCGCTGGTCTTGATCCCCTGGATGAAGGTCTTCTGGGTGAAGAAGAAGAGGACGACGATCGGAACGGTCATCAGGGTGCTCACCGCCATCAGTTCGCCGTACCGGGTACCGTACTGCCCCCGGAACATGGCCAGGCCGATCGACAGCGTGTACTTGTCCTGGTCGACCAGGTAGATCAGCGGTCCCATGAAATCGTTCCACGCGGCGATGAAGGTGAAGAGGGCCACGGTGGCCAGCGCGGGGCGCGCCAGCGGCAGGACGATCTGCCAGTAGATCCGCCACTCGTTGCAACCGTCCACGCGGGCGGCGTCGATCAGGTCCTGCGGGATGGTCAGGAAGAACTGGCGCAACAGGAAGATGTAGAAGGCGTTGCCGAGCAGGGCCGGGACGGTCAACGGCAGGAAGGTGTTGATCCATCCGAGCCTCTTGAAGATCAGGAAGATGGGAATCATCGTCACCTGGAACGGCAGCATCATGGTGGCGATCATCACGGCGAAGACCCATCCGCGGCCCTTCCACCGGATCATCGACAGCCCGTAGGCCACGAGCGAGCAGCTCAGCAGGGTCCCGAAGACGACGAAGGCGGCGATGATCACGGTGTTGCGCAGGAAGAGAACCAGGGGAACGCTGTGGAACGCCTTGACGTAGTGTTCCAGGGTCACCGGGTTCGGGATCCACTGCGGCGGGAAATCCATCATGTGTTCCTCGACCTTGAGCGAGGTGCCCACCAGCCAGAGGAAGGGCAGCATGAAGACGGCCGAGAGGATCCACAGGGTGGCGTGGGCGCTCAGGGCCGGAAGCCCGTGCAGGGAACGTTCGGAGACCCCCATCGGTTTGGCGGCGCGTTTCACCGGATCATCCCCCCTCGTAATGGACGCGCCGGGCCGCCGTGCGGAAGACCAGGGCGGTGGCGATCAGGATGATGACGAACAGGAGCCAAGCCATGGCGCTGGCGTATCCCATGCGGAAGTTCAGGAAGGCCTGGTTGAAGAGGTAGAGCGAGTAGAAGAGCGTCGAATCCGCCGGCCCGCCGGAGGTCATGATCCAGGCCTGGGTGAAGTACTGGAACGAACCGATCAGGCCCATCACCAGGGTGAAGAAGAGGATCGGGCTGATCATGGGCAGGGTGACGTGGAAGATGCGGCGCATGGGTCCGGCGCCGTCGATCTCGGCCGCCTCGTAGAGTTCGCGGGGGACCTCCTGGATGGCGGCCAGGTAGAGGATCATCGTGTACCCGGCGCCCCATGTGCTCATGAGCACCAGGGCGGGTTTCGACCATTTCGGGCTGGCGAGCCAGTTGGGGATCATGGCCTCCGGCACGTGCATCATGCGCAGGAGGGTGTTGATCAGGCCGAACTGCGGATTGAGGACCCAGATCCAGAGCACCGACGAGGCGACGATCGGGACGATGGCCGGCAGGAAGAAGAAGGTCCGGTAGAAGGCCTGGCCCCGGACCTTCAGGTTCAGCAGCAGGGCGAGGATGAGGGCGACGATCATCCCCAGGGGCACGGCGAAGACGGTGTAGACCAGCGTGTTCCAGAGCGAGACGAGCAGGCGCGGATCGTTGGTGAACATCTCCCGGTAGTTGGCCAGCCCCTGGAACTCCGGCGGGCTGAAGACGCCGTACCGGCAGAAGCTGTAGTAGAGACTGGCCCCGACCGGGTAGAGGGTGAGGACCAGCAGGCCGACGATGTAGGGCGAGGCGAAGGCCAGTCCGAGGAACTGTCGTCGGGTGTTCGTCTTCACGGGGCGTCTCCCCGGGAACGCTTCTCGGCCAGCAACCGGTCGAGGAACCGCTGCGTTTCCCGTGTGGCGTAGTCGAGGGCTTCGTCGGGCGACATCTTCCCGTGGACGGCGCGGTCGACGGCGAGGTTGAGCTGTTCCATGAAGAAGGCCTGGGCCGGCATGACCGGCCGCTGGTGTTTCGAAGCGCGCAGGATATCGAGAAAGACCTGCATTTCGGGATCATCCCGGATCTCGTCGTAGTAAACCGACCGGACGTACCCCGGGAAGGTGCCGGTCGTGCGCGCGGCGCGGGCGGTTCCCTCGGGGGTCGCGCAGAACCAGCGGATGAATTCGAAGGCCTCGCGTTCGTGTCCGCGGGAACCCTGCGGCAGGGCCATGCACCAGCCGCCGACCCAGGAGGATTTCTGTTCGCCGTCAGGCGGGGCCGGCAGCGGCGCGATGCCGAAATCGAGGTTCGGGGCGAACCGGCGGATGTTGTGGAGCATCGTGACGTGGGCGGCCGCCAGCCCGACCTGTCCCGTGATGAAGGGATCGCGGTGTTCGCTGCCGAAGGTCTGCTGGAGCGCGGCGATCTTCTCCACGCCGTACTTGCGGTAGCTCATCATCCAGCGCATGGCGCGGCGGATCCGGGGGGTGTTCGCCAGGATGCGGTTGTTCTCGTAATCGAAGAACCGCCCGCCGAAGACCCAGCCCCAGGTGAAGATCGAGTTCGCGCCGCCGTAGACCTGCCAGGGGATCAGCCCGAGCCGGACCAGCCGGCCGTTCTCGTCGAACCGGATGAGTTTCTCGTTGCAGGCGTCCAGTTCCTCGATCGTCCTCGGGGGACGATCGGGATCGAGTCCCGCCGCGCGGAAGACCTCGCGGTTCCAGAAGAGGGCGAAATTCGGGTCCGCGCAGAAGGTCAGGGCCCAGACGTGTCCGTCGTACTCGTTCTGCCGCCAGCAGGGCGCCCAGTAATCGTCGGGACGGATGCGGGCCTGCGCGACGAAATCGTCCAGGGAACGCAGGATCCCCTTGTGGGCCCATTCGGCAACCTGGGGTCCGTCGACGAAGGTGACGTCCGGGGGGACGCCGCCGGCGACGGCGATGTAGAACTTCTGGCTGTTGCTGAGGTCGTTCGGCACGAAGAGGGGCTGAGCGAAGATGTCGGGATGGGTTTCGTTGAAGAGTTTCACCGCGTCGAGGAAATCGTCGGCCGCGGTGCCGCCCCACGGGTGCCAGACCGAGATGACCGTGGCCCCCGGTTTCGGTGCGCCGACCTTGTGCGGCGTCGGCGCCCAGAAGAGAAAGACGAGGGCGAGGGCCGCCAGGGTCGTGCCGAGGATCGTTTTCCACCTGCGAATCTTCATTCCCGGGTTCCGTGCCGCCGCGAGATCCGGAGCGAAACGCGCGACGGGAGCGTCATCCTATCCCGGCCGGCCGGGAGACGTCGAGGA
>CAYNBQ010000098.1:0-12485 GCA_964395275.1 uncultured Verrucomicrobiota bacterium | reverse complement strand
GCTCACGCCCTGCACGTCCTGGTCGGGTTCGTGCCGCTGGCGGTCGTGACCGAACGGGCCGCGGCGGGCCGCTATTCGGTCCAGTGGCACCCGGGCCTCGTCCGGTCCGTGATCTACTGGCGATTCCTCGACGTCGTCTGGCTGATTCTGCTCGGCCTGATCCTGCTCTGATCCGTCAGACCGCGCCGTCGGCGCTCTCGATGTAGTGGGGACTGGACCAGGCTCGTTCCCCGTCCTGCTGCGTTACCCGCACGTAGTAGTAGTGACGCCCCGGTTCCGCCCTGCGCGTCCAGGCGGCCCTCGCGATTCTTCCGGATCCCGTCGCCCGTTCGACGATCTCCCCGTCACGGATCAGCTCGATCTCCCGGACCGGGCGCGTTCCGCCTGCCAGAATCCGGATTTCGATCGCGGATCCCGGAGGCGGCCGCAGAATCGATCCCATCGGATACCCGTTGATCTCCGTTTCCAAGAGGATCCGTTCCGCCGTCGTCGCGTAACAGCGCCGCGCGCGCAAGGCTTCCGCGATACTGCTGCGGGTAAGTTCCCGGGAGTAAACGGCTGCGAATCCCTCCCGGTGCGGCAGGACGTGGTACTTGGAAGGACGTCCCGTGTGCCCGGGACTGCCGTGATGACTGTCCGCGCCGCCGATCAGGCCGAATCGATACCCGCGGCGGAGACCCTCCTGCATGCCGAACCCGATCGGGCCCAAAGCCTCGAACTCCGAACATCCCCAGCACGAGTACATCTCCACGACGGGCATCAACCGTTCGTCGTACGTTTCCCACCTTTGCCCGTGCGACGTGTGCGGGATCAGGAGGACGTCGTCCCGGTCGCGGTACCGATCGAGCAGATCCGCGAGAGTCGGGGCGTCGGAACGGTTCCGGATCGACACGCTGCCGACGTAGATCGGGTTGTCCGTGCGGTGGTTGACGTAGTAGGCGTTCACATGACCGTCCGGTCCCATCCATTCGTACGCGGCGAAGGTTACGAATCGGCCGGGATCGTTCCATTCCGCCGCCAGTTCCTGCAGATGCCGGAATCCGCCGAGACGCCGGCTGCGGTCGTGTTCGACGATTTCCCAGTCGTGATCCGTCACGGCGCAGAAATCGACCAGGCCGATCTCCCGTCCGTAGCGGTAGTAGGTTTCCGGGTCGAATTCGCCGTCGGAGATCGACGTGTGTCCATGGATCGCTCCCCAGCAGAGACGGGGCGCCGACGTGTCGGCGGCGCACCGGACCACGATCGCCGCCGATTCCAGTCCGTCGGCCGAGGCGACGACCTCGTAGAGGCCCTCGTCGGCGAACCGGAGGTCTTCGAATCGAAGAGGATCCCCGTGTCCGGAATCGGATATCGTCGTCGTTTCCCCGTTCTCGCGCCGCATGACGAGGCGGACAGGGGGCGTCCGCCCGCGTTCCGCCACGGGGTTGTACTCTTGATCGAGCAGGCGGATCCGCGCGGTCGCCCGTTCGCCCGGCCGAACGATCATCGGCATCGCCAGGCGCAGTCGTGCGGCCGGCCCGGAGATCACCTCCACGGCAGGGCCTTTTTCCTGGGGGAGGGGGAGGAAAAGACCGTCGCCGGTTGCATCCACGAAAGCGGGGAACCGGACGGATGGTTTCGAATACGTCTGGACGCGGATTCCGGCGTCCCCGGGGCCGTGATACCGGAGATAGACGACGTCTCCTGGACGCAGATCGCCGTTCGCGACGCGGATGTCGTACACCGAACCGAACACCGGATGGGCATAGGGACGGAGAAGGGCGGCCGGTTGCGCGCTTCCGCCCGTCTCGAACCGGACGTCGTTCTTGGAAAGGGCGGGCGACGACCAGGAACTGTACGGGGTGAACAGCCGCACGGCCCCTCCCTCCGCGATGCCCTCCGGTCCGACCGTGAAACGGATGTCGAACCGTTGCGTGGAACCCGCCTCCACCTTCGCCGGGTCGATGCGGAACTCCCCGGCCCTGCTCCCTCGATAAAGCGCGACGAGAATCGCCCCCTTCCCGCCGACGGGTACTCGCAGGGCCTTCTCTCCGAAATCGGTCCGGCGAAGGACCGTTTCGTGCCCGGTCCCGGCGATCCGAATGCGACCGCCCTCGGCGATCTTCAACCGGACGCGCCCGAGCGTGTAGCGCATCCAGCGGAAATTCCGCCATTCCAGGACCTGCGGGTCTTCCTGGAGCAGGGGAACGCAATCCTCCGGTTGCGTGATTCCCCCCAGACCGAAGACCTCCCGGATTTCCCCATCCTGGACGACCAGCCGGAATCCCCAGTCCCGGTACGGACTGGACAGCTCCGGCTGAAAGACCAGATCCAGTTCGTTGGCCGATGCGTTCATACGAGAAGCTTGCCCCGATTCTTATGTTTCGTCCAGGAATGTCGCCGTCCCGGGCACCCGGGCCTCCTGCAGCGACAAAATGACGCAGCCGCGATTCGAAAAGAGACTGTCCCATGCGCCAGAATGACGCACGATTTCGAAAAAATGCGAGGCATTCCCGACCGAATTCCGGCCGGCCGAGTCATAGAGGCAATAATTCAGATTGACGATTTCCAGGAGAACCTTCCCGGAGCACTCCTTGCCGTTTTGCAGGCTTGCCGGAACCTTTCTTTGGAAATTTGCCGCATCCTGCCAATGTCGGAACTTGACGCGAAAGTCATAGCCGGGCCCGGCTGGTTGGTATCAGCCAGATTGCGAAGGACAAAATGTCCTATTTTGCTGAGAACGGTGCCAGGCACCGTGTTATCAGTTTTGAAAATCGTGCGGGCGGGGATCGGGAAGGGCTGGGCGATGGCCATGTAATCCTTGATGTAATCGGGTTCGGAGATCCCGGATGGCGGGCATCCGCCGCAGAGCCGGTGCCGGATTTCCGCTCCCCCAGGGAACGCACCGGGCACTCCCGCGGGCGCCCTTCGGGCATGCGCGGGGGGCGCGGGAAAAAAGGAGTCGACACACAGAGCGTGTGGGGATAGCCTCCCTTCGAGGTGATGGCGAGACGCCGGAAGGTTGACGCCGCCGGCGTCCGGGGCTGGAATCCCGGAAGGAGGACGGGTCCGCCGTGGCATCGGACCGGCGAGGATTTCTTCTCGAGGCGTTGGAGCCGAGAATTTTGCTTTCCGGCGAAACCGGCTCTGCGACGCTTTGCGGCATCCGTCCCGACCCCTCCCCCCTGCAACCGGCCGAGGAGATCCTTCTCGATGCAGCGGGCGGGGGAGAAGAAACATCCCGTTCCGCATCCCGCTCGGCGGCGCAGGAGACGACCGCCCGGTACGCGCCCGAGCTCGGCGTCGGAAGCATCTTCCCCGCAGATCCGACGACCCCTTCGGCTTCGGAAGAACCCGCCCCCGGAACGACCGGAAACGGGCGGGAAGAATCCGTTCTTGCGGTTGCGACCCTTTCGGGGCCGGTTCTTGACGGGGTCTCCGAGCTTCCTTCCGCGGGAGACGAGACCGGGGCCGGCGCGGAGGACGACGCCGGTTCGACGCTGGATCAACTGACGGAATCGCTGCATCTGCCCAATGCGCCGCCGGGAGAAGCCGGTGCGGACCTGCATCTTTCGCCGGAATCTCCGTGGAACGGCGGATCCGACCTCGTGCTGCGTCCGGGGGACCTTCTCCACGGCAGCGGATCGGTTTTCTCCAGCGTGACGAACGAGGCCGGTTGGATCAGCCCCGGCGATTCCCCCGGGGTGATCACGATCGAGAACGAAGGCGACTTCTCGCAGGGAACCGACGGGACCGTCCTGATCGAGATCGGCGGGACCGATCCCGGCGAGTTCGATCAATTCGTCGTGACGGGCGACGTGACCTTCGGGGGGACGCTGCAGATCGCCTATCTCGATCTCGGCAACGGATACGACCCGGCGCCGGGGGACGCCTTCCCGATCTTCCTCTGGGACGGCGTACGGAACCTGGGAGATGACGGACAACCCTCCGAATTCGAATTCTACCTCGGCACGACCTCGCTTCCGGGGGACGAGGACCTGGCGCTCGTTCCGGAATACGACGACGTCGCCGGCACGCTGACGCTGACCGTCGTCGACACGCAATCGGTGGCCAACGAGGTCGAGAACGCCTTCACGGTTCTGGGGGACGTCCTCGACAATCTCGTAAACATCGGCGCCGGCACGATGGACCTTCCCCTGATCGGCCAGTCGATCGGCGACCTCGTTCGGGCGAAGGACGCGGTCATCGACGTGATCAAGGCGAGGCTCGACGCCGTGATCGACGGGACGGCGTCCCAGGCGGAGATCACGACGGAGATCGAGAGCTGGGACGGGGAGACGATCGCGAACTTCGCCGTATCGGTCGATTCGGTGCTCGGCCACTACAGCGATCCGATGAACACCGAGTACCTCTGGGACGTTCGTCTGACGCTGACCGAGACGACGGTGACCGACATCGTCGAGAGCGCCCTGAATCCGGTCTTCGATTTCGCCTTCGGCGAGGGATCCAGCCTGACCCTGGACAACGCTCTGGAACTCGAGTTCGGCTTCGGCCGGGACGGCACGGACGTTTTCGTCGAGATCCACGAAGCGACCGCCCGGGTGACGGCCACGGCGTCGGATCTCCAGCCGATCGGGCTCAATCCCCCGGTCGCGCCGCCGGGCGGCCCGCTGGAGTTCGGGGTCTGGGCCACGGTGACCTTCGAAGCCTCCCTGACGGCGACGCCGAACCCCGCGGCCTTGCCGGGCGGCCGGTTCCCCGTGACCTCCCCGCCGGGCGCCGGTGATTTCGACACTGCGGAGAACGGGACCCTGGATGCGACGCTGGTCCTGACGGCGGCGGTCGACGATCCGAACTCCCTCTGGAGCGGCTATTCCCTCTTCCAGTACCAGGGGACGCACACGGTCCGGTTGACCGATTCCGACGTCTTCGACGGGCTGGATCCGGATATCACGCTGGTGGTCGACGGCCGCCTGCTGGTCTACGGCCAGGAGGTCGAAGGCGTTTTCACGATTTTCCGCCCGTCGGCCTCCGACGACGTGACCATCGACGCGCAGGTGACGAACCTGGAACTGAAGGTCACGGCGGGGATCGGGCCGGAACTGAGGATCCTGCAGGCCACCGGGGAAGGGAACTTCCTTCTCAAGGGCAACGGGGATCTCGCCGGGATCGCCTCATTGACGATCCCGCCCGGGGGCGGCCCGGAGATTCCCAACATCGACGATCTCTCGGGGACCTTCACATGGGTCTTCAACACGTCTTCCGACGCGTTGGAGGTTCCCGTGGGGAACGGCGACACGGTCGAGGTCCCGGGCGGCGGGCCGTATTACCGGGTTGAGGGGGACGGCACGCTGGATTTGGCGATCCCGGACATCGTTCTGAGCGCGCGATTCGTCTTCGAGCCGTACGACCCCGACCAGACTCCCGGAACGGGGGACGAGGTGGTCACCGTCGCGGCGACGGATCTCTCCTTTTCCTTCACCGATCCGCTGGGCAGCGCGCTGGTCAGCGTCACGAACGCCGCCGGCGCCTTCGTCTTCACGCGGATCGATTCGGAGGAAGGGATGGTCGGGGAGATCAGCTCGGCCGATGTTTCCGTCGATCTTACGATGATCTCGGTGACCGGGACCTTCTCCGGGGCGATCAACGATTTCGACCAGGCCGTTCTCCAGACGGTGGAGGTTCTCGGCGCCCCGGTGGTCATCGCCGTTCCCGCCGGGCCGTACGTGCGGGTCTCCGGCGAGAACGTGGACCTGACCCTGGACGTCGGGACCGAGATCACGCTCGCCCAGGGCAGTTTCACCTTCGAACAGCGCGAGACCTGGGACGGGGAGAAGGTGGTGACCGTCGCGGTTGCGGACGTCGAGGTGCCTTTCCTCGACGACCTGGCCAGCGAACTGGTCCGCGCCGAAGACGTATCGGGCGAATTCATCTTCACATCCGAAGGGATGGCCGGCCAGGCGACGATCGGGAACCTCGCCTTCCTGGATCCGGACATCATCGCGGTGACCGCCGGCGCCGTGGCCCTGAAGTTGAACACGACCGACGACGACGTCGAAGAGGTGGTCGAGATCCAGGGGCAGGTGAAATCGATCCAGGTGCCCGCCGGGCCCTACGTCCGGATCGACGCCGAAGGGGCGAGCCTTTCCGTGGTTGGGTTGGAGGTGGTCACCGGGAATTTCTCCTTCGAACAGCGGCAGGAGGAGGACGAGGGCCAGTGGGTGACGATCGAGGCGTCCGATGTTGCGTTCGATTTCGGAGACGCCGTCGGGACGGTGCTCACCCTGCACAGCGGCGCAGGCACGTTCACCCTGAGGAACGGGGAGTTTTCCGGGGAAGCGGTCATCACGGCCGAATCCTCGCTTTCCTTCCTGAAGCAGCCGCAGCGGGATCCGGACACGGGCGAGATCATCACCGATCCCGGGACCGGGGAGCCGGTGTACGAAGATTTCCGGCAGGAACTGCATCTCTCGTTCAACCGCGGCGCCGGGGGCGCACCGCTCCTGCCGACGGGCGACGGCGACGACTTCTTCGAGGTCAGCGGCGTCGGCGTCACGATCGCCGTGGACATCGCCGGCGGCCTGCAGATGTTGTCGGGCAACTTCACGTTCCTGCAGTCCGAGGACGACGGGGAGGAGTTCGTCGGTCTCAAGGTCGAGGAACTCCAGATCGACCTGAAGGCGGGATCGCTTTCGGTTCTTTCGTTCCACCACGGAACGGCCCAGTTCGCGATCTTCAGCGACGGCGTGGCCGGGATCGGGGACCTGGAATTCGATTCGGGATTGATCGGGATCCTCGGATCGATCGATCTCGAATTGAACACGATGGATCACCCGGTGGCGGTGGATGCCGGCGACATCTCGTTCGATCTGGCCGACACCGAGTACATGAAGATCTGCGTTTCGGGGCATCTGCAGATCGGCCCCGGGGCCTTCGAAGCCGATTTCTGCGTGCGGGTGGATTTCGCGGCGAATGAAGTCGCCCTGACGGGCGTTTACGGCGGCACGCCCTTCACGGTGACGATCGCCTCCGACGGCACGATCACGACGGATCCGCCCTTCCCGGTGCCGGACTTCGACCAGGTCACCGAGCACGGGCTGTTCACGATGATCAAACAGCTCCTGCTTTTCCTGGACCTCTTCCGGGATTCCGACGTTTTCGACGTGGAGATTCCCTTCACGGGGGGAACGACGCTCGGGGACGCCTTCGACTACACGCAATTCTTCGTCGACGAGGTCTACAGCCGGCTGGCGACCGTCGAACTGGTCTCCTCGGTTTCCTTCGAGGATCCGGCGGATCTGCCGGCCGGGGGCACGCTGAGCAGCGTCGACTTCTCCCTGTTGATCGGCACGACCGACTCGGGCGAGGGTGTGACGGTGACGGTGAACGGTTCGTTCGGGGACCTGGACGAACTGGTGGACCTCTTCAACACGGCGTTCGCGGCGAACGGCGACACGGCCGACCGGGTGACGGCGCGGGTCAACAAGGACGGCGATTTCGTGATCGCCCTCAGCGAGACGGAGATCGCGCAGCACTCGCTGCTGGGCATCGAGTTCGACGACACGGGGCAGGATCCGCATCCGATGCAGGAACTGGGGTTCTTCAACGGACAGACGGCGTTGGAGACCTCCCGGTACGGATTGGAAGACAACCCGGCGACCCCCGAGCAGGACGATTTCGTGACCAAACTGGGACAGGCGCTCGGGCTGGACCCGGTTCCGACGTACGATCCCGAGGCGCGCCGGATCGTTTTCCCGGGCGTGTCGTTGAGCACGGGCGGCGCGTTGAGCGTGGAATTTCCGTTCGATTTCGGGGGCGAACTCGGTCCGCTGGCGGGGGCGGAACTCAGCGGCACGATCCAGGGCCAGGTCGAACTCGGCCTGTCGTTCACGCTCGGGTTCGATCTCGGAGCGCTGGAAGTGCCGCGGCTGATCAGTTCCCCGATGGTGCCGGTGCCTTCGGACGGGATCCTCAGCGAGGACGCGCATTTCGTTCTGATCATCAACGAAGACGAGAGCTACACGTTCGTCCTGCCCGCGGCCTCGACCCAGGACAACACGACCGTGGAAGACCTGGCGGACGATTTCAACGCCCTGTTCGCGGGCGCCGGCCTGGCGGATCGGATCTACGCGCAGAAGGCCGCGCAGAGCCTGGCGATCTCGGCGTTGAACGAGGATCTGGACGACGACGGCCGCTTGGACACGGTGGACGAGGACACGGACGGCAACGGCGAACTCGACGTCGAACCGCCCGGGGAAGACACCGACGGGGACGGCACGCCGGGCGAGAACGAGGATGTGGACGGGGACGGCAACCTGGACGTCCCGGAGGATCGCAACGGAAACGGCGTGCTCGACAACCAGCTCGGGGTCATCAACCGCCTGGCGGTGATCTCCCTGCAGGACGACGTGTTCGCATCGGAAATCGGGTTCGGCGTGGATCCCTTCGAGGAGAGCGGTCAGCAGTACTACAGCACGGTGTCGCAATCCGACGTGAAGGGGCTCTACCTGGAGGACCTTCGACTGGAAGGGTCCCTGGAGGTTTCCACTCCCGGGGGGATCGAGGGATCGATCCGACTCGGGTTCGTGGAGATCACGACGGATCCCTCGCGCAGCTTCTTCCAGACGGATGAACCGATCACGGTCGGCGTGTCGATCCTGGACGACAGCAACGGGGATTCCCGGCTCTACATCACGGAACTGCTGAACGGTCTCGGTGAGGTCGAGGACATCATCAGCGGCCCGGAGATCACCGGCGGATTCTCCGCGGGCCTGGCGGTGGACGTGACGATCGCGGGCCAGGAGCTGCCGGGGATCGTTCTGCCGACCTCCGCGTCCGTTTCGATCCTGGTGCCGGACATCACGGACCTCGAATACAACCCGAATCCCTACGAACCGGGGGAAACGGGGATCTTCGTCACGTTCACGGATCTCGAGGGATTGACCGACTTCAGTTCCCTGGGGTTCTACGACTTCGTCGACGCCCTGCGGCTGGTCGTCGACATCCTCTCGCAGATGGAGACCTTCTCCTTCTTCGACGAGGAGATCCCCTTCGTGAACGTGAGTATTTCAGATCTCCTGGCGTGGGCGAGCCGCGTGGCCGATCTTTTCGAAGCGGTCGCGGAGAACCCGACCGAAGACATCCAGACGATGCTGGACCAGTTCGAAACCGAACTGGAGGACCTGTTCAACATCGACCCGGCGGACACGGAAAACCTCGAGATCACGATCGACGACACCCCGCAGCCGGATCCGACGCTGGTGAGCGGGACGGTGCGCGCCGATTTCGACCCGGCCGGGGAAAACAACGGCGTCCGGTTCACCAGCGCGGACACCTCGCTCGTCGACGCCACGATCCGGATCGTCGGCAGCGACGAGATCAGCGGATCCGGGGCGCGGGCCGAGTGGGATGCGGACAACCTGGTGTTGACGGTCGAGATCAACTCCGGCGTGACCACGGCCGACGCGATCCTGGACGCGGTCAACGGCCTCACGGGTTCCCCCTGGGCTGCGGAGCTGCTCGAAGGGGGCGGAGACGGGCTGGTCAGCAAGACGGCCATCAAGATGCACCTGGGGTTCACGGCGGCGTACGGGGACACGTTGCCCTTCCAGGTGGACCTGGCGGACCTGGTCGCCCGCATCGCCGGCGACAACAGTCCCGCGGTCGATTTCCTCAGGCAGGCCACGACGCTGATCAACGTGTCCGGCGAAGGGATGCTGGACGTCAGCGCGCGGGCGGCGCTTTCGCTGGATATCGGTCTGGACCTGACGAACCTGACCTCCATCCGGCCGTTCCTCTACGACACGACGGGCGTGGTGGTGGAGGCGGAGATCCTGGGCACGAACCTTGAGTTCGAGGCGTCGCTGGGATCGCTGCTGGGGATCTTCATCAAGAACGGAACGGTGACCTTCGACGCCGACGGCGACCCGGAGACGGAGGATCCGGCGACGATCTCGCTGGGGATGAAGGACGACAACGGCGACGGGCGGCACTATTTCTCCGAGACGATCTTCGATCTTGACGTCATCGAGTTCGTCGCGCGGGCGGGCCTCGTCGCGGATCTGCCGGTCTACGCGCCGACGGAGGGGACGCCGCTGGGCGGCGACGGCGACGAGGACGGCAACGGGTATCCCGACAACCATCTCGTGGTGGATATCCCGGACCTGCTGCGGCTGCTCATGCCGGACGAGGCCGACGGCGACACCGCGCGGATCGAGATGCGGGGGGACGACAACGATTTCACGATCACCACGGACGACCAGGGGAAGGAAGACTTCACCGTGGTGTTCCGCAACGACCCGGACATCGGCACGGGCGATCCCGGCGCCTCGTACGACGGCGGGTCGAACACGATCACCATCACGATCAACAGCGGGGTGACGACGGCGAACCAGGTCGTGGCGGCGGTGACGGCCCTGGCGGGGTTCCACGCGGAACGGACGCCGGACGACGACGGCGATCCCGACAACGGGGATCACAACGACGGGACGGGACCGGTCGCCAAGACGACGATCGCCGCGCCGGACTTCAACGACCTGTTCGACGACATGGGCCTGTGCGACGTGATCGACCAGCACGCGGGGGTTCTCCTGGACGGGCTGGATTCGCTGCTGGGCACGGTGCAGGACGGGCTCGATGCGGCGGTTTCCGCGATCGATCTGCCCCTGGTGGGGGACGGCCTGGCGGGCGCGGTGAACTTCATCGAGAACTTCCGGGAAGGGCTGCTGGCGGATCTCCGCGCCGCGGTGGAAGCCAACGGCGGCAGCGGCACGGCGGCGATCGAGGCGGCGATCAAGGAATCCTTCTGGAACGTTCTGGGGCCGAACGCCCTCAATCTGCTGGCCGATCCGGAGACGGGGGAACTCTTCACCTCCGCGATGGGGTACGAGCAACTGGACGTGACGCTCGACTGCGAGGAAGGGCTGTACGTCAACCTGCTGTTGCACAGCGGCCTGGCGCTGGTCGACACGGATCTGGATTTCGACATCGGGGTGCCGGGGTTCGGCCTGGAGGTCGACGGCAAGGTCGAGTTGAAGCTGTCGTTCGACCTGAAGCTGCGGTTCGGGTTGAACAAGCAGGACGGCTTCTATTTCGACACCTCGGGCGGATTCGAGGATCCCGAGCTGTTCCTCGGGTTCGAGGCGGCCGTTCCGGGACTGGTTTCCACGGGCCAGCTTTTCTTCCTCGTTCTGGAGGTCACCGACCAGGGCAGCATCTTCCAGGGCGGGTTCGAGGTCGACATGCGCGACCCCGGCGGGGACGACAAGCTGACCTTCGCGGAGATCACCTCGAGCGGGACGTCGTTCGACGACATCTTCGACGCGCGGCTGGCGGCCGAGGCGGACGTGAACCTGCATCTGGCGGGCGGCTTCGGCGAAGGGGCGCAGTTCCCGCGCGTGGTGGCCGATTTCGTCCTCGAATGGGAATGGACGAGCGACGGGGGGGCGGAGGACCCGGACGTCCGTTTCGAGAACGTGGGGCTGGACCTCGGCAGCTACGTTTCCGAGTTCATCCTGCCGATCCTCGACAAGATCCACGACATCACCGAGCCGCTCGAACCGATCATCGACGTGGTCACGGCGCGTCTGCCGATCATCTCCGACCTGGCGGGGCGGGACATCAACTTCCTGGACCTCTGGGAGGCGATGGGCTACCTGAGCCCGACGAGCCGGCGGTTCATCGACGTGGTGATCGAGATCGTCGAACTGGCGAAACTGGCCGACAGCCTGACGCCGGCGGGCAATCTCTTCATCCCGTTCGGGGCGTTCCGGATCACGCCCGACGAATCGGGCGCCTACGCGGTGGCCGAACTCGCGGAAGACCTCGGCGCGTTCGACCCGGCCGGCTTCCTCGAAGACACGGCCTCGGGTCCGGACGTCAACGGCAGCGCCAACGCCGGGTTCGTCGGGAATGTCGCCAGCCTGGACAACTTCCGGATCCCGATCTTCGACAACCCGCTGGAACTGGCGAATCTCTTCATCGGCAAACCGGTCAGCCTGATCGAATGGAACATGCCGACCTTCAAGGCCGAGGCGCAGTTCGTGATCAACGTCCCGATCTGGGGGCCGTTGAAGGCGCAGTTCGGCGGCCGGATCGGCATGGAGATCAACATCGGGATCGGCTACGACACCTACGGGATCCAGAAGTACATCGATTCGGGCGATGTCGTCGATATCTTCGACGGGTTCTACATCATCGATTTCGATTCGCAGGGCAACGACCGCGACGAGATGACCTTCTCCGGCGAACTTTTCGCCGGGGCCGTGATCGACCTGGCGGTGGTGACGGTCGGCGTCCGCGGCGGGGTGGGGGTGGTCGTCGGGTTCGACCTCAACGACATGAACCAGGACGGCCGCGTGCGGGTCAGCGAGATCGTTTCCCTGGCGCAGATCGATCCCCGCTGCATCTTCAACATCCACGGCGAGATCTACCTCTTCCTGGAGGCGTTCCTGGAGATCGATCTCTTCTTCTTCTCCATCGAGGAGACCTGGGAGTTCGGGCATTTCACCCTCTTTGAATTCGAATCGACCTGTCCGGAACCGGTG
>CAYNBQ010000097.1:0-13087 GCA_964395275.1 uncultured Verrucomicrobiota bacterium | reverse complement strand
TCTCTTTTTGGTCTTGCTCATGATGGTTCACGCAGAGGGTCGGGGCTGAGGGAAAAACGGGGCGGGCCGGAATGGCCCGCGGGCCGACCCGAGAGATTCTAGGTAGCCCTGCGGGCGCGGATTGTCAATGTCCTCCCCGACCGGAGATCGGCGTCGGGAAGGGGCTGCGGACCCTTCTCGGGGGCGATCATGCGTGCTGGGCGTGCGTCGCCCGATCGAGCTGCCTGGTCATTCGCAGGACGTTGCCCCCGGCGGCGGGTTCGTAGCGGGCCTCGTCCATCAGGCGTCCGATGATGGGGATTCCGAATCCCCGCGAGGGCATCCGGCGGATGATCTCCACGAGGTTGTCCTTCAGGCGTTCGTGGAAGGGGAAACCGGGTCCGCGGTCGGCGACGTCGATCTGGATCCCCCAATCCCGGGGATGAATGCGGACCTCGATCCGGTCGGAAGGATCGCAGCAGGCGTGTTGTATGGCGTTGGTGCATGCCTCGTCCGCCGCCATCTGGATCTCGCGAACCGCCGGTTCGGCGAATCCGCATCGCGCCGCCGCTTTCCCCACGAGACGGCGCACGATCGACAGGTAGGAAAGATCCGCCGGGAATTCGAACCGGATCTCGCCGGGCGAGGTCCCGGCCGCCGGCGTGTGGGGCCCGGAGGCCATGGGTTCCTCACCCCCCGGAGGGCTTCCCGAACTCGCGGAGCGCGCTTTCCGGGGTTTCGTAGATCTCCAGGACGTTGTTGAAGCCCAGGATATCCACGATCCGGAAGATCTTTTCCGGCAGGGCCGCGATCTTGAGATCGCCGCCCGCTTCCCGGGCGCGCCGGGCGAACCCGATCAGGGCGCCGAGCCCCGCGCTGCTGATGTAATCCAGGTCGGCGCAGGAAAGGATGACGCGGAACTTCTGCTCTTCGTAGAGTTCCTGCAGGGCGGTCTCGAGCTTGGGAAAGGTATGGGCGTCGAAGGATCCTCCCACCTCGAGGACGACCGCTCCGTCGAGTTCCGATCGTCGAATCGTGCAGTCTCTCATCATTCCGATTCCCGTTCGTTCCGATTCTTCCTGCCGAGCACCAGCAGCGTGATATCGTCCATCTGCGGCGTGTCTCCGGCGAACCGGCGGATGCGTTCGCGAACGTCCTCGACCATCTGGGCCGCCCCGGCGGTTCCGGATGTGGCGACGGCGTCCACCAGGCCGTCCCGTCCGAATTCGTTGCCGACCCTGTCCCGCGCCTCGGTGATCCCATCGGTGTATAACACAAGGAGATCGTCCGCCGGAAGATCAATCTCCCGATCCGCGATGACCGCCTCGAAGGCGTCTCCCGGGTCGATTCCGACGGCCATGCCCGGGGAGGCGATGATTTCCACCTCCCCGGAGGCGCGCCGGAGAAGGGGGGCCTCGTGCCCGGCCCGGGCGAAGACGACCCGGCCTGCGTCCAGGTCCAGAATCCCGTAGAGGACCGAAACGAACATGTCGTCCCGGATGTCGGGAAAGACCTGGCGGTTGACCTGCCGCAGGACTTCCGCGGGCGAATCCTCCGTCATGGCGTGGCTGCGCAGCGTCGCCCGGAACATGGCCATCACCAGACCCGCGGAAACGCCCTTTCCGGAGACGTCGGCGATGGCGAAGGCCAGCCGTCCGCCGTCCAGCGCGAAGACGTCGTAGTAATCCCCGCCGACCTGCTGGGCCGGTTCGCTCAACCCGGCGCAATCCAGTCCCGGCAGGCGGGGGATCTCCCTGGGGATGAGGATCTGCTGGACTTCCCGGGCCATCTGGAGATCCCGGTCGATCCGTTCCCGGTCCGCCGCCGCCCGGTAGACCCGCGCGCCTTCGACCGAGACAGCCGCCTGTTCGGCCAGCGAGGCGAGCAGCGAGCGATCGGTGTCGTGGAAGGAGGGTTCCGAACGTTTGTTGACGACCGTGAGCACGCCGAGCACCTCGTCGCGGAAGACCAGGGGGACCGCCAGGAGCGTCCGGAGTTCCAACTCCGGTTCCTCGTACTTCGGCAGGCGTTCGTCGAGCGATGCGTCCTCGATCAGCACCGGCTGCCGGGTCGAGACGACCTCGCCCAGAACCCCGTCGTCGATCGGGTAGGGGGTGTGCCGCAGGGCTTCTTCGATGTATCGAGCCTTGCTCAGGATCTTCGTGAAGGTCGTATGGGTCGGCCGGCGCAGCGGGGGGAAGGTCCCTTCGGTCACCCGGGCCAGGAGGATCCGGCGCCTGCGGTAGAGCAGGAAAAGGGCGCCGCCCTGGGCGTCGGTGGCCTCGATGCCGAACCGAAGAATCATCCGCAGCATCTCGTCCAGGTCCGTCGTGCGGGTCATGGCTTCCCCGAGGCGGTTGAGGAACTGAACGACGACGCGGCGTTCGTTCTCGATACGGTCCAGTTCTTCCCGGGTCGAACGCAGCCTGCGGTTCAGAACGGTCAGCGCCGCGGCCAGTCCCGCGGCCAGCAGCGCCAGAAACAGCGCGACGGCGATCGAGGGCGTCAAGGTTGCGTCTCCCCATCCGCGGCGGAACCGCGTCGCGGCCGGTTCAGGTAATCGACCACGTTCTGGAAACGGGCCGCGTTCTCGGGGCTGACCCGCACGAGGTCCTGGTGGGCCTCCCGCATGAGACCGCGGAGTTCCTCCTTGTCGGGCCGGGCCGGCGGGAGGGAATCGAGCGGTTCGCGGCCGGCCGGATCGTCCGGGTCGGCGAAACGGAGCAATCGGTCCAGGCCGAGCGTGGCCAGCAGTTCCCGAACGCGGGCGCCGGGGGAATGGATGACGACTCCCTCGGGGCTTCTGGTGCGGAAACGCAGGCCGGCAAGGCTTCCGAGGAAGGTGCTGTCCATGCCCGTGCATTCCTCCAGCAGGAAATGGAACGAGCGGACGCCCTCTTCCCGCATCCGGTCCGTGAAGGTCCGCAGGGCGGGGCAATCCCGGAAGGACGCGTTCCCGACCACGCGGACGAAGGCCGCGTCGCCCCTGCGGGCGACGAGGATCCGGGTTTTCCGTTCCTTTTCGGCTGCGTTCATCTCGCTTCCCGGAAGGATTCCCCGGCCAGGCGGGCGAGCTCGGCCCGCGCCAGCTTCCCGGTGGCCGTTCGGGGAAGATCCTGCACGATCCGGATCGCCCGCGGAACCTTGTAATCGGCCAGAGCCTCCCGGCACCACCCTCGCAGGGTCTCCGGATCGGGCGCATGGTCCGCCTCGGGGATCACGAAGGCGACCGGCGCTTCTCCGCGCTTCGGATCCGGGATCCCGGTCACGGCGGCCTCGGCGACCTCCGGATGCGCCCGGAGACGTTCCTCGATTTCCCTGGGATAGACGTTGAGCCCGCGCACGAGGATCAGTTCCTTGCTGCGCCCGACGATGGACAGGTATCCGTCGTCGCCGAGTTTGCCGAGATCCCCCGTGTACAGCCAGCCTTCGCGCAGGACGGCGCGGCTTTCCTCGGGCCGTTTCCAGTATCCGATCATCACGTTCGGTCCGCGAACCACGATTTCCCCCACCTCGCCCGGGGGAAGAGGGTTTCCGGCGGAATCCACGACGCCGATCTCGACTCCGGGCACCGGGCGCCCGACGCTGCCCGGTTTCGAAGGGCCGTCGAGCGGCGTCACGGCGACGACCGGCGATGCCTCGGTCAGCCCGTACCCCTCCCGCAGGGGGAAGCGGAAGTTGCGTTGAAACCGTTCGAGGGTGTCGGGGGAGAGGGCGGCCCCTCCGCTGATGGCCAGGCGGATCCGGAGGAGGGGACGGATCCAGCGTGGGATCGACGCCCGCGCCATGGCGTCGAAGAGCTGGGGGATTCCCACGAGAACCGTCGCGCGCCGCCGCAGGATCAGGCGCACCACGTTCTGGAAGGGGTTCAGGGATCGGGCCAGGATCATGCCTCCGCCCAGCCGGATCGGCGTGTGCACGCAGACGGTGAGCGTGAAGCTGTGGAACATCGGCAGGATCACGGTGAACCGGTCCGCGGCCCGGCCGCGCACGAGACGGCGGCAGGATTCCACGTTGGCGGCGAGGTTCTCCTGCGAGAGCATGACGCCCTTGGGTTTGCCGGTGGTTCCGGATGTGTAGATGAGCTGTGCGATCGAGTCCCCGGAGACCGCCGGAAGTCCCCCGCCTGCGCCGCGGGAAGACCCGGCCAGGAAAGAGTCCAGGGATTCCGCGCCCGGATCGGCCGTCGGATCGAAGGCCACGAGACGAAGACGGGGAAGCCGGCGGCGGATCTCGGCGACCCGCGGTTCGGCCTTTGCGTCGAAGAAGAGGATCGACGCCTCGCAGTCCTCGAGGATGTAGACCAGTTCGTCCGGCTTCAGAAAGGTGTTCAACGGGACGGCCGAGGCGCCGGCGGCGAAGATCCCGTAAAGGAGGGCCACGTACTCGGGGCGGTTCGACGCCAGCGCCGCAATCCGATCGCCGGGCGCCGCTCCGGCGGCCAGGAGGGCGCGGGCGAACCGCTCGCTTTCGTTCAACAGGCGGCGGTACGGGATCACCGCGTCTTCGGTGAGCACCGCCGGACGTTTCGGATGACGCGCGCTCGTTTCCCTCAGGTTCTCGATCAGGCTCGCCATGCCGATTCCCGTGGTGCGAGTGTTCGACGCCTTACGAACCCGCTCCTCCCGTTCCGGGCGAACGGGGGCCGGGGAACCCGTCGATCAAGGCTGGTTCCATGACCAGGATTCGGCGGTGTCCACGACGGCGCCGTCGGCGATCAGGGAAACCTTCCATGCCTGGACGTTCCCGCCTTCCCGATAGGCGTCGCCCGTGATGCGGAAGATGCTTTCGGCGCTCCCGCCTCCGACGGCGCGGTATGCGATCCGCAGCTTGCGCGGTTCCCGGCTGCGTTCCTGGCGGAACTCGAAAAGGACCTCGACGCGCCGGACGGGAAGGTTCCCGGAGTAGTTCCAGACGACGGTGAACTCCTCTCCCTCGATTTCGCCTTCGGTGCTGCGGACGGCGTCCTCGAACATCCCGAGATTGTTCGTGCTGCCGGTGAGGTCCAGGAAGCGGTCGGCGCGAGGCCGGATCCTCCGGCCGGTGACCGTACGGATCGAGAATTCGGGCGCGGCATCGACCTGCGAAACGGCCAGCAGGAGCAGTGCGATCGTACAGAGCGGGCGAATCAGACGTTTCATCTCGTAGGCGTCCTCTCGGGGCGGAAACCGACGGCAAGGGGGAATGTTGCACCTGGCCGACGCCCCCATGCTATAACCGCGCCGGGAGAGGTGTCAACCGGCCCCGGGCGCCGCGGGAGGATCGGATGAGGGAAGTGATGCGATGGAGGGTTCCGTTCTCCGATTGCACGGTCGGGGATCACGTCTACTACTCGCGCTACCTCGACTGGTTCGAACGCGCGCGGGACGCCGCCCTGCGCCGGGCGGGGATCCCCTTCCGCACGTTGATGGCCCGGGGGATCCTTCTGCCGGTGGTGAGCGCCTCGCTGCGGTATCATCGTCCCGCACGATACGACGACGAGGTCGGCGTCGAACTGGAGATCCCCCGTCCGCGAAGGCCGACCCGCCTGTTGACGCGGTATCGGGTGGTTCGGACGGCGGACGCGGCGCTTCTCGTGGAGGGGACCACGGAACAGGCGGCCGCCGACGATCGGGGCCGGCCGATGCGTCTTCCCGCGGACCTCGTCGAAGCCCTGACGGCCGCCTTTCCCGCAGAGGACGATCGGGACGGGCCCGGCCCCCGGCCGGTTTCTCCTCCTGCCGCCGGGTGAAAACTCAGCCGGCGCCGGTTCCGGTATCGGGTCCTTTCCCGCGGGTCTTCTCCCGCTCCCGCCGATCCCGGCCGCGGCGTCCCGTTCCCTCGACGACCAGGACGATCTCGCCGCGGATCCGCTCGTCGTCCGTTTCGGACGCGAGCCGGCAGAGGGACGCGCGCCGGATTTCCTCGTGCATCTTGGTCAGTTCCCGGACCAGGACCGCCCGGCGGTCTCCGAGGGTTTCGCAGGCGTCCCGGAGGCAGGCCGCGATCCGGTGGGGGCTCTCGTAAAAGACGAGGGTTGCGGGGATGTCCCGGAGGTCCTCGAAGAAGCGGCGGCGGGGGCCGGATCGCCTCGGCGGATAGCCGGCGAAGAGGAAACGGTCCGTGGGCAGGCCCGACACCGAGAGGGCCGCGACCGCCGCGGAGGGTCCGGGCACCGTCGAGATCCGGATTCCCCGGTCGATGCACGCGCGCACCAGGCGAAAGCCGGGATCCGCGATGGTCGGGGTTCCCGCGTCGGAAATCAGCGCCACCGCAGCGCCGGAGAGGAGTTTCGCCAGCACGGAATCCAGCGATCGGTGTTCGGCGTGTTCGTCGAATCGAACCGGACGGCTTGCGACCCCCGCGTGTTCCAACAGGATCCGCGCGCGCCGGGTGTCTTCCGCGAGGATCAGGTCGCTTTGCCGCAGGGTTTCCACGGCCCGCGGGGAGAGGTCCGTCAGGTTTCCGATGGGGGTGGAGACCAGGAAGAGGATCCCGCTTTGCGCGTCCGTGGCCACCCGGTCGCCTCATTCCGAAGAGAAGGGTTTGGTGGGGAGGGGAGGATTCGAACCTCCGAAGGCTTAGCCAGCAGATTTACAGTCTGCCCCCGTTGACCGCTTGGGTACCTCCCCGGAAGGTCGCTGGAGCGGGCGATGGGAATCGAACCCACATGACTGGCTTGGAAGGCCAGGGCTCTACCATTGAGCTACGCCCGCGCTCGGGAACAACGGCCCTGCAGTATACGGTTTGCGCCGCGAAGGTCAAGATGGCCGCGAGGGGGCGGTTCAGGCCTTTGCCCTTGAGGGCGCCGGCGAGCCGTCCCTATAGTGCCCGGGTCGGAGGTTGGGGGGCGAAATCGAGACGGGCGACCGCGCCGCCGGGAAAGAGGTGAATCTGCGCCTGATGAGGATTGCCTTGTTCGGAGGGACGTTCAACCCCGTGCACGTCGGGCATCTCGTGGCGGCGCAGGACGCGCACGAACGATTCGGTTTCGACCGGACGGTCTGGGTTCCCGTCGCCCGGCCTTCCCACAAGAGTTTTCCGGACCTGGCTCCCGCCGAGGATCGTCTGCAGATGCTCCGTCTGGCGACGGACGGGGACGATCGGTTCGAGGTCTCCGACTGGGAAATCCGGCGGGGCGGTCCCTCCTATTCGATCGAGACGGTGCGGCACTGGCGCCGGAAACGGCCGGACGCGGAGCTGTTTTTCCTGATCGGGTCCGACAGCCTCCGCTACCTCTCGTCCTGGAAGGAGATCGACGCCCTGTTGCAACTGTGCCGGTTCGTGACCGCGGCGCGGCCCGGATTCGATCCCGCGGCGATCTGCCCCGATCGGACCGGATTTTCCCCGGAGGTCTGCAAGGATCTCCGTTCCCGCGTCGTATCCGTTCACCCCGTGGCGGTTTCTTCCTCGGAAATCCGGGATCGATTGGCCCGGGGTTCTTCGATCCGGTATCTGGTGCCGGAGGCCGTGAGGAGCTGGATCCTGTCCAGGGGACTGTACGTACGAAAGGGGGAAACGCCATCGATTCCCGGGAACTGCTGATGTTGTGCTGGAGGGCCGCGGCGGATCGCAAGGCGGACGCCGTGACGGCCCTGGACCTGAGAGAGCTTTCCTCCGTGGCGGATTTCTTCCTGCTGTGTTGCGGCACATCGGAACCGCACCTGCGCGCGATCCGCGAAGAGGTGGAAAAACAGCTCCGCGACCGCGGAATCCGCCCGCGGGCCGTGGACGGGTTTCCCGAGAGCCGCTGGATCGTCATGGACTACCGCGACGTGATGGTGCACATCTTCGATCCGCCGACGCGGGAGTACTACGCCCTGGAAGAACTCTGGGCGGACGCCGGTCGATGGGCGCCGCCCGCGGATCCGGACGCCCCGTCGGATCTCAATCCGGAGGGAACATCTCCCGCAGACGTCGATCGATGATGCGGTCGCGATCGGCCTCATACCGCCGATTCCGTTCCTCCAGACGGTCGAGGTCCCGCCGGATCTGCGCGATCCGGTTCGCCGTCCGCCTCCGGGATTCGTCGAAACGGCGTTCGAGAATCGCCCGGGCCTCGGAACGGATGCGATCCCGTTCTTCCGGCGTCTGCGCGGTACGATACATCTCGGAGAGTTCCCTGATGCGGTTGCGGTCCGGGGTCGGGAGGATCGGCGGCCGCGGCGGGCGTCCGCCCTTGCGGAAGGATGCCGATCCCGCCGGGGGACCATTCTTCGTCGAGAGGATTTCCCGGTAGAAGGCCTCCGGATCCTTGATCCGCAGACGGGTCAGGCGTTCGTATTCCTTCGGGTATCGACGGCGCATGAGGTTCAGCACGCGGTCGGCGAGCAGGATCCGGCGGAGACGTTCGCGAAAGGCGGGGTAATCCGCTTCGCGCAGGCGGCACAATTCTTCGAACTCGGCCGGATGGAACCGCTTCAGGTCGAACAGGATCTTCTCGTACTGTTGCAACCCGACCCGGCGCGTTCCGTTGCGCGCCGCCGGCGCGCGATCCGGTCCTTGCGGCGCGGGACGATCCCCCGGGACGTCGCGCCCGGGAACCGGCGGGGCGGCGGGGCAGGCCGTCGTCCAGGCGAGCAGCAGGATCGTCGCGCGGGCGCCCGGGAAAGGCGCCGTTCGCCGTCTTCCGCGACTGCTGCGCGACCCGGATCGGGAAAGGGAAGAGAAGGCTCCGAAAGGCGTTCTACCCCGTGATTTCATCGAAGGCTTTCTCCAGAAGATCGATTTCGCTTTCCTCGACGCGCACGCCCGCCAGGGCGGCGCGGTCCGTTTCTTCCTTGTCGGAGGATCCCCCGGCGTCTTCGTCCCGCAGAAGATCCGAGACGATCAGTTCCGTCTCGATCTCGGCGAGGATTTCCTCCAGAAGGATCTCATCGTTCCAGGGAACCGAGGCGGCGGTGAGCCGATCCCGTCCGATCCACCAGCGCGTTCCGAGCGCCGCGGCGACGAGCAACGCGAGCGCCGCACTCCAGGCCCACCGGGGGACGGACGGACGACGGACGGCGTCCCGCGTCGCGGGCGTTTTCAACAGGGGCTCGATGCGCCGGAGCGTCACCCTTACGAGATCCTCCGGGGGATCGATCGCGGGCGGGGCCGCCTCTCCCTCGAGACGACGGAGGAACGCGGCGAAACCCGAGCAGCTCTCGCACCGGGCCAGGTGACGTTTCAGGGCGGGGGACCCGGATCCGGGCCCCCTCCTCAGCATTCGGTTGCGCGCGCGGCGACAGTTCACTTTCGACCTCCCGGGGAAGGGCCCCCGTCGGGTTCGAGCGCCTTGCGGAGTTTCAGCACGGCGTAGTGCATCCTTCCGAGGGCCGTGTTGATCGATGTCCCCTGCAGTCTCGCGATCTCCCGGAAGGAGAGCTCGGATGCGGTGCGCAGCACGAAGACCTCGCGTTGCTCCGGCGGAAGCGCTTCGACGGCCTCGCGTATCGAGGCCTCGATCTCTTCGCGTTCCATGGGAAGGCCCGGGGGATCCGTCCGCGAGGGGAGGCGATCGAGCAGGGGGAATCCGTCCGGACCGGGGGCGTCGAGGGATGTCGCCGGCCTCGTGCGGCGAGCCCGGTCGATGACCAGATTGTGCGCGATGCGGAAGAGCCAGCTTCGAAAACGGTCCCGGTGCCGATAGCGTTCCAGCGATCGGAAGACGTGCAGCCAGACCTCCTGGAAGAGGTCGTCGGCGTCGGTTCTGTTGCGGAGCATGTACATCAGGAATCCGTAGAGGGGTTGTCGGTATCGCTCGACGAGCGCTTCGGCCGCCTCCATATCTCCCGCGAGACACGCCCGGATGAGTTGGGGATCGGGCAGCTTCTCCATGGGGGTCATCTCGGGGACCGTACCGGAACAACGTTGCGGACCGGGGGGATATTGTACACGGAAATCGGCTCGGCCTCTTCGGGGCTCGGCGGCCGCGCGGGGCGATTGACAAACGGTTTCCAGGGCGTATGATCGACGTTCATTCCTGTCCGATCGCGACGGGGGTCGCAACCATTCGAGGGGATCATGCCGAATACCCGATCAGCAGCCAAACGTATGCGAAGCAACGAGCACAAGCGTCTGCGCAACCGGTCCGTGAAGAGCGCTTTGCACACCTACGAGCGCCGGTTCCTCGAGGCCGTCGGCAAGGGCGACGGAGAGGCCGCCGACGGCGCCTATCGGAAGCTGGAGTCCGCCCTCGATAAGGCGGCGAAGCGCGGCGTGATCCATGTGAACAAGGCCGACCGCAAGAAATCGCGGATGCGGCGCCACCTCGACGGACTGCGGGCGCCGGCCGCGTCCTGATCCTCTTCTCTTCCTACCAGCCCTCGACGATCCGTTCGACGGCGTTCTTCGCGAGGTCTCTCAGGGCCTCCGGCTGCGCCCGGTTCTTCGCGGTGCGGAGGTCGCCCCGGACGTCGAAGGTCGCCGTCCCCCAGACGGTGGGGAACTCGTTCACGAGATCGCCCGTCCGTCCGTCGTGCACGGTCATGGAGATTTCGATGAAGAGCCGATACTCGTCGGGCGCCGTGGGGTTTTCCGACTGGAACCGGATCGGTTCGATCCGATAGGAGGTGATCGTGCCGCGGACGACGAGGTCGGCCGGGCCTTCGACGACCTTCAGCGTGCCGTCCTGCTGGAGCATGGAGATCACGGCGGTGGTCACCCTCGATTCCAAGAGGGGTTCCCCGGTCTTGTTGTTGAAGCTGTGGACCCGGACCGTGTGCACGTCGGGCGGCAGAAGATTTCCGACGCGGTAGCCCGCGCAGCCCTGAAGGCCGACGGCGAGCAGTGCAGTGAGAATGGTTCGGCGGATCATCGGCGCGATCCCTCCTTCCTGGCGAGGCGTCGAACGGCTTCCTCGGCCTTCGCCGCCCACTCGGTGTCCGGGAATTCTTCCACGACCCTTTCGTAGTAGATTCGGGCCGCTTCCGGTTGTTTCTGGGTGTCGTAGAACCGGCCGATGCGGAAGACGCCTTCGGCCTGCCGATTCCAGAGTTCGGCGGTGTATTGCCGGGCCAGATTCGCGTACTGATGATCCGGATGGTGCGCCAGGTACGCCGCAAAGGCCGCGACCGCCTCCCTAGAATAATCCTGGTCGTACCCGGCCTCGCTGGAAAGCTTGTAGTAACAGACACCGAGGCGGAACCTCGCGTCCGCGGCGACCTCGGAGTCGGCGTACTGGTCGATGACCTTCTGATAGGCGTCGGCGGCCAGTTGATACTCCTTTTCCTTCTCGTAGGTGGCGCCGATGCCGAACTGGGCGTAGGGCGCGATGTCGCTGTAGGGGCCGTTCTCGACGATCTTGCGGAAGATGTCGGCGGCCTTCTCCACGGCGGGGAAGGCCCTGATCTTCCACAACCTCTGTTTCTCGCCGTCGAAGAGCCGTTCCGCCACGCGGAACTGCTTCCGGAGAACCTCCTGGTAATCGACCGACTGAGGGTATCGATCCAGGAGGGTCTGGTAGGCGTCGAAGGCCTTGGCGAGATATCCTTCCCGTTCCAGGCATTCCGCAAGGCCCTGCTGGGCCTTCGGAGCGAAGGCCTGGTTGTCGGGCCACCGTTTGACGATCGATCGGTAGATCCGGATCGCCTCCCCGCACTTGTCTTCCGCGCGGAGCTGTTCCGCCCGGCGCCAGGCGGCCTCGGGCGTTGCGATCTCTTCGCTG
Source organism: uncultured Verrucomicrobiota bacterium (assembly GCA_964395275.1). Taxonomy (GTDB): domain Bacteria; phylum Verrucomicrobiota; class CALLYA01; order CAYNBQ01; family CAYNBQ01; genus CAYNBQ01. Next base: position 1,482 of record CAYNBQ010000097.1, on the reverse strand, counting down.
CCTTCGCGTTTCCATCCCTGGCCGGGTCGCCAGATGAAGGGGGCGGGAGACTCGGTGGCGGCGCCCACGACGATCAGGGCGAGGATTCCGACATGGATCCATCGATACGACATGGTTCGCGTACGGTAGGAAAAGCGGCCGAAACGGTCAACATGCATCCCCGCGCGGGACCGCCGCCCCGATTCCCGGCCGGCGCGGGCGGGCGCCGCGGGGAGCGAAAAGGGGGGGGTCCGGGAAAATGATGCTGTTTTCCGGGACGAGGGAAGGGTAGATTTGCGGGCTTCGCGACAGAGGGAGGTTTCGATGAAAATCCTGGTTTCGGATCCGATTGCGGAGAAGGGGATCGAGATCCTGCGATCGATCCCGGGCGCCGACGTGGTGGTGAAGACGGGTCTCGACGCGGAGGCGTTGAAGGAGGAAATCGCCGACGCCGAGGCCCTGGCGATCCGCAGCGGGACCAAGGTCACGCGCGAGGTGCTGGATGCGGCGTCCCGCCTGAAGGTGATCGGCCGGGCGGGCGTGGGGGTCGACAATGTCGACATCGAGGCGGCCACGGAACACGGCGTCGTCGTCATGAACACGCCCGGGGGGAACACCATTTCCACGGCGGAGCACACGATGAGCCTGATGCTGGCGCTTGCGCGCCGCATTCCGGAGGCGCATGCATCCATGCAGGCCGGCCGATGGGACCGCAAGAATCTCAAGGGCGTGGAACTCTACGGGAAGACCCTCGGCGTGATCGGCCTGGGACGGGTCGGCAGCGAGGTCGCCCGGCGGGCCGTCGGATTCGGCATGCGGGTGATCGGGTTCGATCCCATTCTGCCGCCGCATCGCGCCCAGGAGATGGATGTCGAACTCGTTTCGCTCGACCGGATCTGGGAGGAGTCGGACTTCATCACGGTGCATACACCGTTGAACGACGGCACCCGCGGGTTGATCGGCGAGGAAACCCTCTCCCGAATGAAGAAGAACGCGCGGATCATCAACTGCGCGCGGGGCGGGATCGTCGATGAATCCGCCTTGGCGGAGGCGATCCGGAGCGGCCGGATCGCCGGGGCGGCGCTGGACGTCTATCCCGAGGAACCCCCCTCGGAGACGCCCCTGCGGGGCCTCGCCGGGGTCGTTCTCACCCCTCATCTCGGCGCTTCGACGGTCGAGGCCCAGGAGAACGTGGGGATCCAGGTGGCCGAACAGATCCGCGACGCCCTCACGAGCGGCACGATCCGGAACGCGGTGAACATGCCGTCGGTGGACGGAACGACCCTCGAGATTCTCCGTCCCTACATGGATCTCGCCGCCCGCATCGGGATGCTGTCCGCCCAGCTGGGGGTCCGCTCCGTTGCGAAGATCACCATCACGTATTCGGGGAAGACCGCCGGACTGAACACCGATCCCGTGACGCGTTCCTTCCTGGAGGCGTTTCTCAAAACCTCCGTCGGCGAGGAGGTCAACATCGTCAATGCTCCCGCCGTGGCGGAGCAC
>CAYNBQ010000096.1:0-13148 GCA_964395275.1 uncultured Verrucomicrobiota bacterium | reverse complement strand
TCCGGCAGTCTCGGCCGTCGATACGTCGACACCGGCGACGAGATCCTGCTCACCGAGATGGAACATCACAGCAACATGGCCCCCTGGCAGATCCTCGCCCAGGAGACCGGCGCCCAGCTCCGGTTCATCCCCGTCCGCGAAGACGGCACCCTCGAACTCGACGCCCTGCCGAAACTCCTCTCCGCCCGGACCCGGATCGTCTCGGTCGTCCACGTTTCCAACGTCCTCGGCACGATCAACCCCGTCGCGGAGATCGTCCGCATCGTCCGGGACCACAGCGACGCCGTCGTCCTGATCGACGGCGCCCAGGCCGCTCCCCACCTGCCGATCGACGTCCGCGCCATCGGCGCCGATTTCTACGCCTTCTCCGGACACAAAATGGTCGGGCCCACCGGCATCGGCGTGCTGTGGGGACGCACGGAACGCCTCCTGGACATGAACCCGTTCCAGGGCGGCGGCGACATGATCCGCACCGTCTGGTACGACAAGGCCCTCTGGAACGAGCTGCCCTACAAGTTCGAGGCGGGCACCCCCTCGATCGCCCCGGCCGTGGGCCTCGGCGTCGCCGTCGAGTATCTCCGGACGATCGGCATGGACCGGATCGCCGCCCATGACCGGGAACTCACCGCCTACGCCCTCGAACGCCTCGCGGAAATTCCGGAAATCCGGATCTTCGGCCCGCGAGGGGAACGCGGCGCCCTGATCGCCTTCGGTCTCGGAGACATCCATCCCCACGACATCGCCACCGTGCTCGACCAGGAAGGCGTCGCCGTGCGCGCCGGACACCACTGCGCGCAGCCGCTGCTGCGCAAGTTCGGCGTCATTTCCACCGCCCGGGCCAGCTTCTATCTCTACAACACCCGCGAGGAAATCGACCGGCTCGTCGAAGGCCTCCTCCACATCCGGAAGATCTTCCAACCATGATCGAAGACCTGTACCAGGAGATCATCCTCGACCATTACCGCACCCCGCGGAACCGCGGGACCCTCGATCCCGCCGACGTCGTCGAACACGACGACAACCCCGTCTGCGGCGACGAGATCACCATCTACGCCAACCTCGATCCCGACGGCCGCATCCGCGAAATCCGATTCGACGGCCACGGCTGCTCGATCAGCATGGCCTCGGCCTCGATGATGACCGAGAAACTCCGGGGCATGACCGTCGACGAGGCCCGCCGCTACATCGAATCCTTCCGCGGAATGATGCGGGGCGACGACGACGCCCGGCCCGACGACCTCGGCGACATCGAGTCCCTCCTCGGCGTCCGCCGGTTCCCCGTGCGCATCAAGTGCGCCACCCTCGCCTGGAGCACCGCCGCGAAGGCGCTGCAGCACTTCCGCCACGGCGGCTGATCTCCCGACCGGCTCGACCGCCCCGCTCCTTGCCTTCCGGGTCCCGGGGCGTCTACCCTCCTGCGGCATGTCGGATCGTTCCCATGACGCCCAGTCCCCCGCCCCGTCCCGGAGATGGATCCTCCTGCTCCTCTGCGCCCTGCTGCTGGCCGCCTTCGAACTGCGCCTGCTGCTCTTCACCGGATTGCAGCGGTCCGACGACCCCGGTTACGTTCTTGACGCCTTCGACCTCGTCCACGGCGCCCTGGCGCTGCCCGATTACGTCAACGGCCTGCGGATCCTGACCCTCCTGCCGCTCGGTCTCTGCCTGCGGCTCCTCGGCGTGACTCCCCTCTCCATCGCCCTCTATCCCCTGCTCTCCTCCGTCCTGCTCGTTCTCGCCGCCTGGCTGCTCGGGCGCCGCCTGTTCGGCCTCGCCGGAGGCCTGATCGCCGCGACCCTGGCGGTCTTCCATCCCCTGGACATCAACCTCGCCACCTGGATGCTGCCCGACGTCCCGATGGCCCTGTTCTCCGCCCTCGCCGTCCTGGCCCTCCTGCGATCCCGGCGGAAACGGACGATCGCGCCGGCCGTCGTCGCCGGCCTGCTGCTGGGCGCCTGCTGGCTCGTCAAGGAAAGCGGCCTGATCTGTTTCGTCATCCCCCCCGCGTTCGCCGCGGCCGAATGGATCGGCGACCGGCCCCGCGGCGGGGATCTGCGCCGGATTTTCGGCCGGGCCGCCGTCGCGCTCGCCGCCGCCCTCGGGGTCGTCGCCCTCGAGGCGGCCGTCTACCGTGTCGTCGCCGGTTCGTGGGGATACCGATTCGAGATCCTGCGATCCTTCTACAACGCCCCGGGCGCCGCCGAACGATTCGAACTGGTCCGGGATCTCGGCTTCTATCCGAAGGTCATGTTCCTCTGGGCCGTCGATTACGCCCACCCGGACACCCGGTTCTACGGATACTTCTTCTTCGCCGCCGCGGCCGGCCTTGTCGTCGCACTCCGCCGTCGGCGGTTCCCCGAACTCCTCCCGGCCGCCTGGTTTCTCGCCGTTTTCCTCTTCGCCCAGTTCGGATCGTCCCGCCTCACCGAATACGTCCCCTTCCACCGCCTGCCCCGGCACCTCGAGATGCTCACCGTCCCCGCCGTCCTTCTCAGCACCCTGCTCCTGCTCGCCCTGGGCCGCAGGACGCGGATCGGCGCCGTCGCCCTCGGCCTCTTCCTCTGCATCGACGGCGGCCTCGCCGCGGCCGGACGACATCTCTACCTCCGCAACGAAACCGCCGACATCCGCGCCGCACTGGAACGACTCGACGTCCTGCCCTACAAACCGGTCTTCACCGACTTCATGACGGTCGAACAGCTCGACGTCCTCACCGGGCTCGCCCAGAAGGGCCGTTTCCTCCCCGCCGAAGGCGCCGCCCCCGAAACCGTGCAGGACGCCTGGGTGCTGCTGGACGCCCATCGGGGCTGGGTGGAAGGCGCGGCGGCCATCCGCGATCTCCCTCCCTGGTTCCGAAACCCGCCGCCGAACTGGAAACGGATCGCCGAAATCCACGCCTCCTCGGGAGGAATCTACGACACGTGGAACCCCACGATCTGGTACGCCCCGCCCCGGTGGTTCGAAACCGCCCCGGCGAAACCCTCCGGAGACGACGAACCGTGAGCCCCCGATTCCCCCGCAACGCCGCCGGCGAACTCAAGAACGAGTTCCTCTGGTCGGAAACCCGCAACCGCAACTTCCACGAATGCCGGCGCAAGTACTATTTCGCCCATTACGGACACTGGGGCGGATGGCGGCGCGACGCGGACGAGCGCACGCGCCGGTGCTACGTCCTCGGGAAAATGACCACCCTGCCGATGTGGAGCGGACAGGTCGTCCACGAAACCATCCAGGAGGCCCTCGGCGCCGTGCGGGACCGCTGGCCGAACCGTCCGTCCCTGGATCCCGAAGTCCTGCGCGAATCCGCCCGTCGCCGGTTGCGCATCGGCTGGCTCGACTCGAAGGAACGACGCTGGGAGGGGGACCCGAAACGCTGCGTGAACCTCTTCGAACACTACTTCGACCTCGAAATCCCGCCGGAGCGGATCGATCGCGTCAAGGAAACCGTCTACGGAAGCCTGGACCGGTTCGCCGATCTCGAACTGGTGCGCACCGTTCTGCAGACCGATCCGCTGGACTGGCTCGCCGTCGAGGATTTCGCCCGCTTCGACCTCGGCGATTTCCGCGCGGTGGTCCGGTTCGACCTCGTCCTGCGCGACGGGCGCAACATCGTCGTCCTGGACTGGAAAACGGGCCGCGAAAGCCCTTCGGACCGCGAACAGGTCTGCACCTACGCCCTGGCCGCCTCGTCGATGTGGAACGTCGCCATGGAGGAGATCCGGCTTTTCCTCGTCTACCTCGCCGCCGACCGGATCGTCGAGGGCCGGATCACGCCCGAGGAAGCGATCGAGGCGCGGGAACGGATCTACCTCGCCTGCCACGAGATGGCCGCCATGATCCGCGACGGCGACGTCCGCGAAAACGAACCCCTTCCCGAGGAGGCCTTCGAAAAGACCGACGACCCGGCCGTCTGCGCCCGTTGTCCCTTCCAGGAACTCTGCCATCCCCCCGACGCCCTCCCCGTGAAACAGGCCGATCCCTCCGGCTGACGAGCGCCGGACCTTCCGCCTGCGTTCCCGCCCCTGCTGCGGGGGACGACTTGTGATCCACTCCGCTTCGCGCGGGACGGGGCCGTCGCGTAATCCCCCACGAAGGACCACCCCCGCCCTCATCCCGCGAAGGACAACCTGCGGTGGGAACCCGATCCCCCTCCCCCGCCCATCCCTCGCTCCCGCGCCGGCTCCCGCGGCGTCGCCGCGGCGCTCGGCAAGGAAAAGGCGGCGGACCGCCCTCTTTCCGCGTCGGATCCGGTCGGGTTCTCGACGGCGGCGAAGGCCGCGGGGTATGATCGGCGCCCGGTTCGCCGGCAGTCCCATGCGCATCATCCTCGATATCCAGGCCGCCGTGACCCAAAAGGCGGGCGTGGGCCAGTACACGTGGTACCTGGCCCGCTATCTTCCCGAGATCCTCGGCGACGACGAGGAACTCGGGCTCTTCTGCTTCGACTTCCGCCGGCGCGCCGGCAAGGCCTCGGAACTCCCCCCGGGATCGCCCTTCCACTGCTGCCGCTGGCTCCCGGGACGCCTCGTCCAGTACGGCTGGAAGAAGACGGGATTTCCCCCCTACCACTGGTTCGCCGGGAAGGCGGACCTCTACCATTTTCCGAACTTCATCATCCCCCCGGGCGTGCCCGGCCGCGCGGTGGTCACCGTTCACGACGTCGCATTCATCCGCTACCCGGAGTTCACCGAGAAGAAAAACCTGGCCTACCTGCGGTCGCACCTGGTGCGCACCCTGCGGCGGGCCGACCACGTCTTCACCGACTCCGAGTTCTCGCGGCGGGAGGTCCTGGAACATTTCGACGTGCCGGAAGACCGGGTCACGACCCTCTTCCTGGCGGTGGACGACCGGTTCCGCAAGGCGCCCTCCCCGGAGCGGATCGAGGAGGTGCGCCGGAAGCTCCGGCTGCCGGAGAGTTTCTTCCTGACCGTCTGCACCCTCGAACCGCGGAAGAACCTGGTCGGCCTGATCCGGGCCTTCCGGATCTTCCGGGATCGGAACCCGGACCTGCGGGATTTGAAACTGGTCATCGCCGGTTCGCGCGGCTGGAAGGATAGCCCGATCCTGGCGGAGATCGATTCGGCCGACATGCGCGACGCGGTCGTCTGGCTCGGGTACATCGAGCACGACGAACTCCCTTCCCTGTACCGCATGGCGACCGCGTTCGTTTTCCCCAGTTTCTACGAGGGGTTCGGCATGCCGCCGGCCGAGGCCATGGCCAGCGAAGTGCCGACCGTCTGCTCCGAGGCCGCGTCGTTGCCGGAGGTCGTCGGCGACGCGGCGCTGTTGGTCGACCCCCGTTCGCCCGAATCGATCGCCGGGGGGATGGAACGGGTGATCCGCGACACGGACCTTCGCGCGCGGCTGATCCGCGAAGGCCCCCGCCGGGTTGCGCGTTTCACCTGGCCGGACACGGCGCGCACGGCGCTCGACCTCTATCGAAGGATCGTCCGCGCGGAGGGTCGGCGGTGAGCGGTTCCACCGCCGTCAGGAAGCCGTGAGAGTCTGCATCGACGCCCGGTGGATCTTCCCGACGATGTCGGGAATCGGCTCGTACACCCGCTGGGTGATCCGTTCCATGGCGGCGGATGCGGAACGGCGCGAGGAACTCCTGCTGCTCTTCCGCGACGCCGCGATGCGGCGGCGGATCGTCGCCGAATGCGGTCTGGAAGGCAGGGAGGGGATCGAAACGATGGAGGTCGGTTACGGCCCCTTTTCGCCGGCCGGACAGCTCCTTCTGCCGGCGCTGTTGCGGAAGCGGTCGGTCGACGTTTTCCATTCCCCGAACTTCATGGTGCCGCTGGCGGGAATGCCCTGCCCGGTGGTGGTGAACATCCACGACGTGATCCCGCTGAAGTTCCCCGAGTTCGCCCCTCGCTCGCGAAAACGGCGGGTGCAACCGTTGACCCGCTGGATCATGATCCGGGTGGGGAAGATCGCCGCGGCGATCATCACCGGCAGCGAATGCGCGGCGCGCGACATCGCCGAACAGCTCCGGATCCCGGCGTCGCAGGCGGATCGGATCCGCGTGATCCCGGACGGGGTCGACGAGGTTTTCCGGCCGGGGCCGCGGCCGCAACCCGGGAACGATCGGCGCCGTCTGCTCTTCGTCGGCCGGGCCGATCCGTACAAGAACGTCGTGACCGCCCTGCAGGCGTTGAAGATCCTGGTGGAACGGCACGGGATCGACGCGGAGTTGCGGATCATCGGTCCGCCCGACCCGCGCTACCGGCAGGCGGCACGGACCACGCGGGAGCTCGGACTCGGCGACCGCGTGCGGGAGATGGGGCAGGTTTCCCAGGAAGAACTGTTGCGGGCGTACCGGACCTCGGACGTGTTGATCCATCCGTCCCGATACGAGGGGTTCGGCTTGCCGGTTGTCGAAGCGATGGCATGCGGGCTGCCCGTGGTGTGCAGCAACGCGGGATCGCTGCCCGAGGTGGCGGGCGACGCGGCGTTGTTTTTCGAGCCGGACGACGCGGAGGGGTTCGCACGGGGCGCGGCCTCGATCCTGGAAAACGAGGATCTGCGTCGGAGTCTTCGCGAGAGGGGACTGCGCCGCGCGACGCGCTATCGTTGGGAGACGACGGCGAGGCGCACCCTCGAAGTCTACCGCGAGGTCGGCCGGGGTTGAGAACGGGGGACGGCGGAACGCCGGAATATGAAGCGGGACCGGAAACGGTGCACCGGGACGGCCGGAGGGCTCGATGACGCGGAATGCTGAGAAAAATCTGCGCGTGGCGCTCGTGCACGACTGGCTGACCGGCGTGCGCGGCGGCGAGAAGGTTCTGCGGCGGATCGCCCGGCGCTACCCGGATGCGACGGTCTACACGATGTTCGCAACGGCGGAGGTGGCGGACCGGGTCGTGCCGGGTCATCCCCTGAAGACCTCGGTCTTGCAGGGGATTCCCGGGATCCTGCGGCACTACCGGAGTCTTCTGCCCCTGTTTCCGGCGGCCGTGGGGACGTTGAAGATCGAGCCCTGCGATCTGGTGATCAGCACGAGCCATTGCGTGGCGAAATCGGTCCGGGTGCCGCCCGGCGCCCGGCATCTCTGCTACTGCTTCACGCCGATGCGTTACGTCTGGACGATGCGGGAGAGCTATTTCCACCGCAGCCGATGGAAAGCCTCGCTGGCGCGGCCGGTCCTGGACCGGTTGCGGGAATGGGACCGGCGCACGGCGTCGCGGGTGGACCGCTTCGTGGCGATCAGCCGTCATGTGGCGGCGCGGATTCGAAACTGCTACGGCCGGGAGGCGGACGTCGTCTATCCCGCCGTGGAAGTGGCCGACTACCCGCAGCCGGACGATGCGCGGGTCGGCGACCGGTACCTGGTCGTTTCGGCGCTGGTACCCTACAAGCGCGTGGACCTGGCGGTGGAGGCGTTCAACCGACTGGGGAAACCGCTGGACGTGATCGGGACCGGCGGCGACGAGAAGGCATTGCGCCGCATGGCGGGGCCGGGGGTGCGGCTGCTGGGGTGGCGGTCGGACGAGGAGGTTCGGGAAGCCTATCGCACGGCCCGGGCGCTGGTCTTTCCGGGAGAAGAAGATTTCGGACTGGTACCGGTGGAATCGCAGATCTGCGGCCGGCCGGTGGTGGCCTACGGCGTGGGGGGCGCGACGGAGACGGTGGTTCCGGGGAAGACGGGGGTTCTTTTTCCGGAACAGACCGTGGAATCGCTCATGGAGGCGGTCGAACGCAGCGAACGGATCGCGTGGGATTCGGCGGCGATTCGACAATGGGCGGAACGGTTCGGCCCGGAGCGCTTCGAACGCGAGTTCTCCGAACAGGTGGCGAAGGTCCTCGAGTGATTCTCGATGGTTATCTTCGACAACCTCCTGCACGCCAAGAAGTTACGCTGAAAATCGCGCCCGGAGGAGTCGTTAGAAGCCCGATTTTGGGGCAAAATCGGGCCTGTAAGGACCCCCGGGCCTCGGTTTCAGGGGCGGCGCGCCTTCAGCGCACGGGCAAAGGGGAGCGGTCGGGTCCCCGGGGGGACGCCCCGGGCTGACGACCGGCAGTCCTTCAGGCTGCGTTTGCCGCGACAGCATCGGGGTTCGGTCCCTTCACAGCACCGACCGCCCCTGCCGGGCACGCACAACCCGTTACCCGATCCAGAGAATCCGAAAATCCGTCTCATCGACGCAGGCCGGAGTCTGTTCTGTTTGACCGGAACCTCTGGCGGGTGTCCCGTTTTTCGGGGGTCATCCGGCGTCGGTCTCGAAGAAATCCCGGACGACGTCCAGGAAACGATCGCGTTCCGGCAGGCGGAGGGTCGGCGCGGGGATGCTGCCGGTGAACCAGGGGCCGTAGCGCTTGGTGACGATCCGACGGTCGGCGACGATGACGATCCCGCGGTCGGTGCGGTGGCGGATCAGACGCCCGAACCCCTGGCGGAAACGGATGACGGCGCTGGGCAGCGAATATCCGAAGAAGGGGTTCTCGCCCCGCCGTTCGATCTCCTCGCACCGGGCCTCGACAAGGGGATCGGTGAAAACGGCGAAGGGAAGCCGGGCGATGACGAGGCAAGAGAGGCTTTCGCCGACCACGTCGACGCCTTCCCAGAACGAATGGGTCCCGAGCAGGACCGAATGCAGATCCTTCTTGAAGGTCTCGGTGATCTCGGCGCGGGAACCCGAAACCCCCTGGACGAGGATCCGGGGCCGTCCCCTGCGCATGCTCCGGCGAAGACGTTCGGCGACCGCGTTGAGCATCTGGTAGCTCGTGAACAGAACGAGCGCACGCCCCCGGGTGCGGCGGAAGATCTCGGGAAGCAAACGGCTCAGTTCTTCGACGTATTCGCCGTCGGGATCGGCCGGGTCCGGAAGGAACATGGGGACGAGAACCCGGCACTGTTCCTCGTAACGGAAGGGGGTCTCGGCGCGCATCTCGAGGATCCGGTCGGATTCGATCCGGTCGATGCCGAGGCGCCGTTCGACGAAATCGAACGAACCGCGCACGGAAAGGGTGGCGGAGGTGAAGACGATGCTGTCCTTGCCGATGTAGAGTTCGTCGGCGAACCGCCGGCCGAGTTCCAGGGGGGCGGCCCACCCGCGCACGCCGCCTTCCCGGGGGGAGGCGCGTTCGACCCAGAAGACATACTCCGGATCGCCGGCGGCCAGGAAGAATTCGACGTCGTCGGCGAACTCCCGCAACCAGAGGGCGGCGGCGGTCGTTTCCCGGACGTACTCCTCGGCCCGGGGCAGGACCTCGGCGATCTCCCCGCAAAGATGTTTGCCGAGCTCGGTCGATCCCCGGACGATCCCGGCGACGGCGGCGTCGAGCGATTGTTTCGTGGCGAGGATGGGCGTCCAGAGGCGGGGATCGCGATCGCCGCGGTCGATCCGCCGGGAGTCGACCCCGGGCCGCGCCGGCAGCAGGGCGGAGAGCGTTTCGAAGAAGGCCTCGATCGGGGTCGAGATCCCGCGCACGGCGGAGATCAGTTCCTCGGCGGTGCGGGCGATCGTTTCGGCCGCGATGGTTCCCCCCCGGAAATCCTTCGACCGGACGGCGTTCAGGATCGCCGGCAGCACGCCCGCGCCGGACCTGCGGCGGCCGCGGCGCCAGAGCCGGTTGAGAATGAATCGCAGGCGCAGCGTGGAGATCTCGCGGGAGAACCAGCTTACGGCGGCTTCCTCGAGGTTGTGGGCCTCGTCGAAGACGATCTGCGCATGGGGCGGGAGCACGCGTCCTTCCGCGGCGACGCCCATGTCGGCGAAAACCATCGCGTGGTTCGCGACGACGATGTCCGCGTTGGCGGCGTTGTGCCGGGCGGTGTAGAGGAAGCAGCGTTTCCAGTAGCGGCACTCGGCGCCGGAACAGTCTTCGGCGACGGAGGTGATCTTGCCGCGCATGAAGGCCCGTCCCGGACGGTTGCAGACGCCGCTCTCGGCAACGTCGCCGGTGGCGGTCCCCGCGGCCCAGACGAGGATTCCGGCCATGAGGAGCCGTTCCTCGCGGTTGAGTTCGAGCGAGGCGTTGTCGAGCATGTACTCCACCCGGCGCAGGCAGAGATAGTTGCTTCGTCCCTTGATCAGGGCGGCCCGGAACTCGACGTCCAGGGCGCGGCGCAACAACGGCAGGTCCTTGTGGAAGAGCTGGGTCTGCAGGTTCTTGGTGTTGGTGCTGACGACCACGGGCATCGCGTTACGCCGGGACCAGAGAACCGAGGGGACGAGATAGGCCAGGCTTTTGCCGATGCCGGTGCCCGCCTCGGCCACGAGATGGCGCCGCCGGTTGAAGGCCTCGGTGACGGCGCGGGCCATGGCGATCTGGCCCTCGCGGTATTCGTAGTTGCCCAGTTCGGAGGCGAACGGTCCCTGCGGCCCGAGCAGATCGGCGACCTCTTCCGGATCGATCGGCGTGCGTTCGTCGGGCCCGGGAAGCGTGCGATGGACCTTCCCCCGGGGTCGCTCGGGGAAGAGATCCGGAAACCGCCGTTTCAACTCCCCAGGGCGGGATCGGCGGATTTCCCGTTCGGCCTCGCGGAAGAACCCCTGCAGCGCCGTCCCACGGAACGGCGCGAGCAGGGTGGTGATCTCGTGCAGAACGGCCCACGGCAGTTCCCGGACGCGTTTCCCCAGTTTGCGCCAGAGATCGAGGGTGTGGGCGCATGCACGCCCTCCCCCGGCCCGATCGAGAAAATCGCCGGGGATCTCCCCCGGGATCTCCAATCCCAGCGAATCCACGAGCGGTCCGAGATCGTGATCGGGGAGGTCCGGGAAACAGATCTCGGCCAGTTCCCGGGTGGCGATCCGCGATTCGATCGTCTCGAGCATTCCCGAGGAATCGTGTTCCACGAGAAGGAGATCGCCGGGAAGACGCGGCGGCGACGCGACCGGGGATTCGAGAATGCCGGCGCGCACGACGGCGTCTTCCTGAAGCAGGAGAAAGGCACACGGTCGGCGGGCGGATTCCTCGAGAGCGGATTCGCGGCCGAGGATGATCAGGTTCGGTTCCACGGAGGCGGAGTGTACGAAGGGAACCCCTTGAATCCGAGAATGCGATTCCGATCCCGGGAACCGGGGCATGACACGGGGCGATGGATCGAACGCTTGACACATCGGAGGGCTGCGCGGGAAGATCCGAACCGGGAGAGGGGGTGCCGCAAATGACGTGCAGAATGGGGCGGTCGGCGTTGCGGCTTCGCAGGATCGCCGCGTGGATCCGCGTTGCGGGATGGGCGGGCATCCTCTGCACGCCCGTCGCCCGCGGGGCGGTGTCGCCTTCGGTCCCCTTTTCGGTGAAGGGGTACGTCGAAGAGGCCCAGCCGCCGCATGACGCGGAATGCGACCTGGTGGTGCGCTTGGATCGGACCGGGGAACCGGTTGCGGCGTTGACCCCGGAATCCCATGCCCCGGCGGTTCCATGGCGTTGCGTGTTGATCATTGCGGAGGAAACGGGGGAAGAGACGGGAACGGGTCTGCCCTTCTGGAAACTGCGGGACATCGGGCCCGCGTCGTGGGTTTTTCCTGGAGGCAGGAAGTATTTCCTGAAAGGCGCGGCCGCCTATACCGGCGAGGGACGGTTGTTGGCGGGATCGCCGATGGACGGGGACCGGGATCATGACGGCGACGGGATGACGGACGGTTACGAGATGGACAACGGACTCGATCCGACGTCCGACGACGCCGGGGAAGATTCCGACGGCGACGGAGCGCCGAACGGAGAAGAGTTTGCGGCCGGAACTCGGGCCGACGCACCGGATTCGGCCTTCCGGATTCTCGGGGTCGAGCCGTGCGGCGGGGGAGTGCGGGTCCGCTGGTCGAGTCTGCCGGGAAAGCGTTACGGGGTGCTGCATGGGACGGCGCCCGCCGGGACATATCTGCGGGTGGCGGTGGTGTCGGGCGGCGCAGGCGCGGAGACTTCCCGCACGGTGCCGGTGTCGTCGCAGGAAGGATTCATCCGGGTGGAGATCGTTCCGTGAATCGGGACGGGGAGGCGTTGCGATGAAGAAGAACCGAACCATGGCGGGGATCGCGCTCTCGACGGCGCTGGCGACGGTCTTGCTGGCGGCGACACCCAGCCCGGGTGCGATGCCGATGACGCTCCGAATCGAGGGACAGGTTCAGGGCCCGATCGAAGGCGACATGACGGAACCTGGCAAGGAAGGGTTGATCCTGGTCCACGGCTTCAATCACGAGATCAACGTCCCGTTCGACGCCGCCTCGGGCGGGGTGACGGGACGACGGCGTCACGAGCCGCTGCGGATTCTCAAAGAGGTGGACAGGTCGACCCCCCTGCTCTACCAGGCGCTTGCAATGAACGAAGTCCTGGATCCGGTGATCCTGCGCTTCTACCGGATCGATCCGGGCGGAGGGGAAGAACATTTCTTCACGATCACCCTTGAGAATGCCCGGATCATCGGGATGCGGCAGTGGATGCCCAACGAACTCGATCCGGCGACGCAGACGTATCGCCACATGGAAGAGGTTTCCTTCACGTACCAGAGGATCAACTGGCGGGACGAGGTGAACCAGATCGAGTTCCAGGACGACTGGACGATCCGCGCGGAGTGAGACGGACCGGCGGTTCCACCCGGTGTGCCGGGTTCCTCGTTCGGATTGCCGACCGGATCGGCCGCCGGAGCAGAAGGCCGATCCCCATCGGCCGATTCCGCTTGCACCAGAGCAACGAAGCAGGCTCGTCGCGCAAATAGACGAACCACAAGGTCCTCCTGCGTGGGACCGACCGAAACGCAGCCTGAAGGGCTGCCGGCCGTCAGCCCGGGGCATCGCCCCGGGAAATCCGGCCGCCCCCTTCCCTGCGCGCTGAAGGCGCGCCCCACCCGAAATCACCGCCCCGGAATCTCCTTAGAAGCCCGATTTTGCCCAAAAATCGGCACTCTAACGCCCCCTCTGGGCGAAATTTCCACCGTAACCGCCTGGTGCGGAGAGGGTTGTCGAAGATAACCGTCAGGAATCCTCGCCCCCTTCCCCGCGCGCTGAAGGCGCGCCCCTCCCGAAATCACCGCCCCGAGATCTCCTTAGAAGCCCGATTTTGGCCCAAAATCGGCACTCTAACGCCACCCTCCGGGCGCAATTTCCGCCGTAACCTCTTGGCGCGCAGAGAGTTGTCGAAGATAACCGTCGCAAATCGTCGCACGTTGCAGGAACCGAGAGGGGAGAGCGGCGCATTCAACGTGTAGG
>CAYNBQ010000095.1:11274-13188 GCA_964395275.1 uncultured Verrucomicrobiota bacterium | reverse complement strand
GAACCACTCGAGTTCGAAGGGAAGCGTTTCCGGAAGCCGGTCCCGTTCCCCGAAAATCAGCGGCTCGCCCTCCCCGCCGAGAGGCGACGCCTTCGCCCCGCAGAGGATCGGCTCCTGGAATCCGCCGGCGGCGCAGATGCGGCGGCCCTGGCCGTCGAAGATCCCGAGAAGGGCCCAGCCGGGACGGCCGGCCTGCAGAACGAGATCGCACCGGCCGTCGGAGGAGGTGACGACCCGGCCTTCGCGCAGGTCTTCGTCCCAGCCGATCCACGATCCCCCGTCGCCGACGCCCACGAGCGAAACGTCGCCCAGAAGCTGGACCCGCAGTTCTTCCCCCCGGAAGAGGGCGTTTCCGTCGGCGTCGACGAAACGGCATCCGACGGGTTCGGTCCGGCCGCTCAGCAGGACCTGCGGGATGCGCCATTCGGCGAACACGGCCTCCCGGGGACGCGCGTCGTCGCCGTCGGGCAGCCCGTCGCCGTCGGTATCGGGATCGAGCGGATCCGTGTGGAGATCCTCGACCTCGATCCCGTCGTCGATTCCGTCGCCGTCGCAGTCCGGATCGCAGGGATCCGTCCGGCAGACGAGATCCTCCACGGCGTCGCTCAGGCCGTCCCCGTCGCGGTCATGCCGCAATCCGATCGCGTAGTAGCGCCCGCAGGCGGTCTCGGACGGAGCGGGTCGATCGGCGTCTCCCGCATCGACGAACTCGGCGCGTCCCTCGGCGTCGGACCGGATCGGCGTCTCCGCGCGGCGCCAGGTTCCCGAACCCATCGGTCCGTCGGTCCAGAAAACGTCGCAGGTTTCCTCCGGATCGGTCCGGACGGTGATCCGCACCGATCCGTCTTCGAGCGAATCGACCCGAAGCGGACGGATCAGATCGGATTCCGCCCCGATTTCGAAGGGCCCGAGGCAGAGGGCGCCAAGGAGAAACCACTTTCGTCTGACCATCTCTCCAGCCATCGTCAAACGCAGGTTGCCGCTCCAGGGGGACAGGCGTCCGGCCCTGCGGCAGTGGCTGGAGTCGTCACAGGTGGGGAACCGGGTTCCTCGTCCCATGGCTCCTCGTTTTGGAGCGTATGCCCTATACCCCGGGAAAAAGCGTGACGCAAGCCAAAAAAGGGAAAATTCTTCGAAATTTTTCGGGACACCTTAGTATTAAAGGGGAGATGCCCCGAGAAGCCGCGTCGGCGGGAGACCGTTGTGGCGAAGCATCCCCCGCCCCGGGCGGCAAGCGGGGCGGGTTTCAGGGAAGCGCGCCGGCCGGACGCATTTCCGGACGACGCGGGGATCCGGGAGACAGGGTCAAGGCGGTTGCTTGCAGTCCTTCGGCGCCGCGCGGCCCGATGCTTCCGTCCGATTCATGCCGGGGACGGGAACTCGACGGGGGTGCACGATCGCCGCGATGGAGCGCGGAGCGGGCGAGCTCCGGCTGCGCCCCGGAGCCGGAGGAAGAGCCCGGGGCGCGCCTTTGCGGCCGCCGCGGGAAAGGGATCCCCCGGTCGGCAAAATCGGCGGGCGCGGTTACGGGATCTTCATCAGGAGAATGGAATAGGGCAGCGCCTTGCCGTCGAACATGTGGTGTAGGAGAACGATGACGGGATCGGATAGGTACGCAACTCTTATGTAAACTTGGATGATGTCGCCGTCCGCCTGATAGCCGACATAGTAGTCTCCTTGCGCAAAAGGGGGAGGGGGGGCGGAGTGGATCTTCGCGCTGAGCACCCTCGTGTTGGAGCGCGTGTAGCCGGCCGGCATGTCGATGTGTGTTATGCCGTTCGTCGAGGTCGTCCCCGTGATTTCCATGATCTCCGCGAAGGGGATCCCGTTGGTCCCGATGGTCGTGATACCCGAAAAACCCGCCTCGCCCGCGACGTCGAGATTGCCGGAAACGGTTGCATCGCCGGCGACGTC
>CAYNBQ010000095.1:0-11174 GCA_964395275.1 uncultured Verrucomicrobiota bacterium | reverse complement strand
GTGCCGATTCCAACCGCATCGGCGGACGCGTCGAGGAAGAGAAGGTTCGGATCCGTCTGGCCCTCGAAGCGCAGATCGGCGTCGGCGCCGGTCTCATTGTAGACATCGGCCTCGTTGCTCCGCAGAAACGCCCCGGCGCTGAGGCCGTCCACCGAGTCCGCATCCAGCCCGGAGCCGGTGCCGTCGTTGATTTGGGGGTTGGGGTAGCTTCCCGTGAGGTCGCCTCCCGCGGCGTCTCCGTGCTTGACGGCCTGGTCGAAGCGTACCGCGTCGGCGGCTGCCGTCCCGGTCGCGAGGCCGGTGATCCGATGGCCGCCGGCGTTCATCTCGCCGGAGAGCGATCGCGATCCGTCGGCACGGAAATACTGCGGGTGATCATCGTCGCCCAACCCGGAAAGGGCCCCGTGATCCGTCACCCCCGTGTCTTCGTCTTCGGCCGGCGCCCACCGGCTGCCTCCCCATTTCATCACCTGTCCGAGGGCGGCGCCGTTGGATCCGATGTCTTCGAATCCGATGGACCCGTTCCGGATCTTGTCGCCCGTGACGGCGTCGTCGGCCAGCTTGGATTCGTCCACGATCCCGTCGTCGAGCATGGGTTTCGTGATCGCCCTGTCCGGAACACCGGCGGCCACGATGGCGTAGGCGACGGCGGCCAACCTCTCCCGGGGCTGGAAAACCGTGCCGTCCACCTCGACCTCCACCCAGACTTCCCGGTTCGACAACGCGTCGAGCAGGGAGCCGGATACGGTGTCGTCCCCGAGAAACGTGGAATACAGCCCGTCGACGACCGTCACCTCGCTTACGTCCTCGTAGAGCACCGATCCGCCGACGGCGGCGGGATAGAGGCGCAGATTCATCCGCACGACGTCGTTCACCAGGACGCCGCCGTCGACCAACCGGCCCTGGTAGTTGATGAGCAGGGGAACTGCGGCGCGGGCGGGAAGATGAATCAGGCAGAACAGGATGATCCATCCGACAAGAGCGCGAGCCCGTTGCATGTGGGGCCTCCCTTTCTATGTCCGCCGCCCCCCGGCGGAGGCGCGGACGGATGTTACGGCTCGATCGTGATGTAGTAGAAACCGGCGTCCGGGAGGCCGCCGGTGGAATCTTCGTACGTCGCGTCGACAACGTACCAGGGCGGCGTTGCGGCCGGCGCGTCGGCGGTGATCTCCGCCAGAAACAGGCCCGGAAGCGGCTCCGCCGGATCTTTGAGACGGTAGATCCTGTAGGTCCTGCGGTCCCGGGCCTGCCACGTGACGACGATCTCGTCGCGCGATCCCCGCACGATATCGGTGATGCGGAGAAGCATCGCGTCGTCCCATGGATCGGTGCCGCAGACCGCCTCGTCGCCGTCGTTCATCCCGTCGCCGTCGCCGTCGGGATCGTTCGGATCCGTCGGGGTGACCGGGGAGAACTCGACCCCGGCGATCTCGGTCCGGTCCGCGAGAAGGTCGTCGTCGTTGTCGTCGTCCAGTTCGTTCGCGACGCCGTCCCGGTCCGTGTCCAGGTGCGGTTGAAGGATGAACGTACCCAGGAAACCCGCGTAGTGGACGTAACGGCCCGCGGAACCGAAGGCGATTCCGCCCGGCTGGGCGGCGGCGGCGATGTTCTCGTATCGGTCGCCCGCGCTTCGTCCCCCCGTGCCGTCCAGGACCGAACTCGTCTGAAAATACGATTGCCCGCGGGCGGCCGGGATTCCCGCAGCGAGCAGAACGATTCCCCACGCCATGACCCGGTGCATGACCGACCTCCTTTACCGGCGGGAGTCAAATCCTTCCCGGAGGCGCAGGCGCGGCGGGAAACATTCGCAGCAGCCGACCAGGGAAGATTATCGAGCTCTTGGACGTAAGAACATGCAAAAAATCGGGCACGTTCCGTTCGAAAGGCCGCCCGATCCTCCGGTCGGCGAACGGTCGCCGGGGCCCCCGGACCCCCGGAGGCGGGCGGGGCGGGTTCTCCGGCGGCGCGGCCGAGCCGGCGTCTTTCCACGCTTCCGGTTGCGGGCGGAATCGAATAGAAAGAGTTCATGCCTCCGGCGCGGAGCGGATGCGCCGGCACGGCAGGCGGAAGGGAGGCGCACCATGAGCATCGAACTCGTCAGTCCGGCCTTTGCGGATGGGGAACGGATCCCCCGGAAGTACACCGGGGAAGGCGAGGACGTCTCGCCGCCCCTGCGCTGGACGGGACTGCCCGAAGGAACCCGGCAACTGGCCCTGATCTGCGACGATCCCGATGCGCCGACGCCGCGTCCCTGGGTCCACTGGGTCCTGTGGGGATTGGATCCGAAGCTTGAGGGTCTCGCGGAGGGAGACAACGGCGGAGGCGTCGAGGGGGTGACCGATTTCGGGCGGCCCGGCTACGGCGGTCCGATGCCGCCTGCGGGACACGGTCCCCATCGCTACTTCTTCCGGCTCTACGCCCTGGACGCGCCCGTCGATCTGAAGCCGGGGGCGACGAAATACGATCTTCTGGACGCCATGAAGGGACACATTCTCGACGAAGGCGTGTTGACGGGCACCTACGAGAGGTAGGCGCGCCGTGCGGGGCGCCTTCGCGAAGGGCCGGCGCGGCACGCAGACTCAGGGTTCGATCGACCGGATCCGGTACCGGGCCGGTGCGAAGAAGGGTTCCGGGATCGCCCAGGTCGTCCGGTCGTCGTTGCCGTAGATCGCTTCTTCGATCGTCGTCCAGGTCTCGCCCGCATGAGGGTATCCCACGGTCCATTCGACGACATAGACTTCCGCCCGGTTGCTGGTCCAGGTGAATTCGATCAGCGGGTCGCCGCAGGCGAAACGGCGGGTGGAAATCAGTCGAAACGCCTCCGGAGGTTTTCGGAGCAGGGTGAACAGTTCGACTTCCTCTTCGCCGCTGATCCCCGCCCAGAACGAACGGGAAGGGCAGGCCGCGGCCTCCCACGCATCTTCCCCCTCCATGGCGATCGTGCCGTCCGGCTGGTACTGGATCTGCCCGGAATCGGTAACCTGGGCGCCGTCGGAATAGTCGATGGCCACCACCAGGGCGCCGGTGTGTCCGATGAAGGTGGATCCCTGCATCCAGAAGGTGTCCGTCGGCGAGGCGATCATGCCGCGGATGGCGTATCGTTCGGCGAGACCCGCGATGTCGTAGGGCGGCGTCAGGCGGACCATCACGTGGAAGAGGGCCGAACCGGTTTCGTACCCGAGGCCGAAGATGACGTCGCGCCCTGCGGCGAGACCGCCGCGCCAGGAGGGATCGACGTCCACCGTCAGGAAACCGTCGGGATCGATCGAAATCGTTCCCGAGAGAAGGTCGCCGCCCCCGTCGCTGTTCTCGGTCCAGCCGCTCATGTTCCCGAAGAGATCGACGTTGACGCGCCCCCGCATCCACCATGCCTGGCCGGCGTCGACCTCGAGTCCATACAACGCCCAATCACCGGCAAGGTCGGACTGGAAACAGTGGCCGGTGTCGAGCCGCGCCATGCCGTAGAGGGTTTCGTACCCGCCGTCGGTGTCTCGTGCCACGATCACGTCCGCCTCGGGCCGGATCGCCCCGAGAAAGGTCGTGCCTTCCCGTATGCGTACGGAACCGTCAAGGTCGAAGACCAGGACCCCGTCGACGTCGTTCGACGCCCCGGAGGACGTTTCGAGCGTGCCGTAGGCATAGCCGGATTCCTCGATCTCCACCGGGCCCCGCATCCACTGAACGTCCGGTCCCCTCTGGAGAACCTGTGCCCACCACGTGCCCGCCGCGTCGGACGGGGTCAACGGCGCGGCCTCCGCACCCGGAACCGGCGCCGTCCCCAGCAGGAAAACCAGCAGACCGAATCGGATCCTTCGCCGTTGTTTCACGATGAACCTCCTCCCCGGCGGGCCGACCCGCCGCTATCCTGAAGTCTCCTCCGGCGCCCGGTTCGCTGCAAGGAAAGATTGGCCGGGAAGGGCGGGCGGGGGGGCGGCGCCGCGGGGCGCTTCGCCGATCTTCGGGCTGGACGGGGGTCGGCGTCACGGATAGAAACGACCGTGCCCGTTTGCCGAAAGGCGATTCGACCATGGGAGCTTCGCGGAAAACCCCGTTGGTGCCGACTGTCCGCCTCGTCGCGTGTCTGGCCTTCGCCTGCGGCGGCCTTGCATCCGGGAACCTCATCGAGAACCCGGGTGGGGAGGAGGGCTCCTTCGAACCCTGGCACACGGGCGGATCGCCGGCCGGTCAACCGCTCCTGGATCCCTCGACGCACATCCCGGATCCGCCGAACCACTCCGGCTCGCACCGGTTCGGCATTTCCGTGGGATGGGCCACGGTCGATTGCTACCAGTACCAGAGTTTTCCGGTCGTTTCGGGTCGCACCTACCGGGTGTCGCTCTGGTACGCGAAGGAGGACGGGACGGACGAAGTGCTCACCGTGGCCTGGGTCGACGGCGACTACGGCGCGGCCGAGCACGTTCTCTATTCCGTCGCTGACCGCGCGCCCGACTGGACGCTGCTGGACGGTCAGGAGTTCGTCCCGAGCGGCGATACGGCGACCCTCGTCATCCGGTATCGGCACGACTACCCGTCGAATATCGCCAGCATCCACGTGGACGACATCAGCGTGGTCGACGTCAGTCCTCCCGCACCGGGACGGATCGCGAACGGCGATTTCGAGGGGAGTTTCACGAACGGGGTCGCCGAGGCCTGGGAAGCCTTCGAGGTGCGCCCGGGAGGCTTCTGGAAGCCCAACGAGTTGCTCGGCCGGCTCGGGGGCGGCATCTACGGATGTTTCGAGGGTCACCCGGATCCGGACTACGACTGCATCGACGAGTACCAGAGCGTCCGGATGAGCGCCAAGGCGTACCTGATCGACGCCAGCCGCTACGATCTCGTGGGCCGTTTCGAGGGATGGCTCGGCCCCGAGGTGCTCACCATCGGCAAGATCGGCCCGGAAACGGTCACGCACATCTATCCCGACGGCGACACCTGGGAACACAACGCCGAGGCCGACGGCCGCCGGTTCGCCGACTACGTTCACGAAAACTGGATCCTGACGAATCCCGGCTTCGTCGCCGACGCCTACTATTGCCTGAACGAACCCTCGGTGAACGTCGTCACGAACCTCCAGCGGGTCTGCAAGTTCGAACTGGGGTTCACGCGGCGGATGCACGAGCTGGGATACCGCACCTGCGTGTTGAACAACTCCGTCGGAACGCCCGCCACGTTGGAGAACATGCTCATCGACGAGGTGCGCGAACTTTTCGCCGAGGCCGACTACGTCGGCTACCACGCCTACGGGAACTGGGACAGCGGCTGGATGTGCCCGCCGGAGGCCGATCCCTACACCTATCGCTGGCAGACGGTCGCCCAGTGGTACATCGACCGCGGGTGGCGGTTCCCGCCGGTCCTCTACACCGAGGGCGGCCAGTACTGGTGGGAAGGGGAGAAGACCCCCCAGCAGATCAGCGACGACCTCGTCTGCTTCGAACGGCGCGAGCGGCAGGAGGAATTCTGGAGCATCGGCCTGCAGTACTTCGTCACGGGCGCCTGGCCCGGGGCCTGGGACGCCATGCACATCGGCCGGTACCCGGAGATCATCGACGCATGTCGCGCCGCCAACCGGGCGCATCCGGTCGACGCCCACGGCGGGATTCGTTCCCAGGAGTTCGGGGGCACGGGGAAGTTCGACCTGGGCATCGTCCAGGCGATCGAAACCGCGCCGGGCTGGACGTATTCCTTCCGGGGATGGTTCAAGTACGAGTACGAACTCGGATGGCCGAACCACGCGGTCATCCGGGTCGGATGGGATCCGACGGGGCAGACCACGAACGCGCTTGCCTCCACCGTGCAGTGGAGCGAGGACCTGATCGCGCTCGGTGCGAACAACCCGATCCACGACGGTCCCTGGGACAGCGATCTGTGGTACCGCTACACGGACGTTTTCGCGGCCACGGGGGATTCGGCGTCGATCTGGATCCGGGGATCCCAGCGGGGCGGGGCGAACCGGGTCCGCATCTACGTGGACGATGTCGAGCTGGCCGGGACGCCCCCTCCTCCCGGTGCTTCGCACCTGACCATCTATTGACCGGACCGGTGCGCCGAATTCCCTTCGCCCGCTTTGCCTCGCCGGAGGATTCGGGCTACACTGCGTGCATCGGCGTTTTCTTCCTGCGAAAGGGCCCCGCGACCATGAACATCAAGATACTGAAGGATCTCGGACTGAGCGAAGTGGCGATCGACAAGGACACCACGCTGATCGAGGAAGGGGTCCCGAAACGGAACGTCTACGTCATGGTGAGCGGGAAGGTGGAGGTGACCTCGCGCGGCCGCCGGCTGGCCGTGATGGACGCGCCGGGGACGGTTTTCGGCGAGATCTCCGTCCTTCTGGGGATGAATCCGGTGGCGACCATCACGACGCTCGAACCGAGCCTGTTCTACGTGATCGAGGATTTCATGGGCTTCATCCGGGAACATCCGGATGCATGCGTGAGCGTCGCCCAGGTTCTGGCCTGCCGCCTGATGAACACCAACAATCAACTGGTGCTCGTCAAGGATCAACTCGCCTCGCTGCAGCAGAGTCTCGCGGAATACGTCCCCGTGTTTCCGGAGAAGTTCGAGGTCTGAACCCCCTTGCGGCGGGACATGATGAAGCGCGCGACCGCGGCCCTTCCTGCCGGCCTTTCGGCGGGGGAACCCGCGGCCGGACGCGAGGTGGAAACCCGCGCCCCGTGAGTCCTCGGGCCGAGGAGCGTTGAAGAGTCGAAGCGATGTCCCGCCGCGTTTCCTTTCGAAAGAGCCTGCTGCGCAGCATGCTCGTCCTGATCGCGCTTCTTTCCCTGGGGATTTTCAGCGTCCATTTCGTGATGGCCCGCATCGTGGTGAGGGAGTTGTGCCGGAGCCTGGTCGCCACCACCGCCGACCAGGTCGACACGGCCCTGCGCAGCTATTTCGAACCGATCCCGGTGCACATCGCCATGATGCGCGACTACGCCCGGTCCGGTTTGCTCGCGGTTCGCGATCCTGTTGCGCTCCAGCGGCTCCTTCAACCGCAGCTGGCGAGAAATCCCCTGGTATCGTCCATCAACATCGGCCTGCCGGACGGGACCGGATACCTCCTGCTGGAAGAGGACGGGGCGTGGTCGGCGAGGATCGTCACCCCGGAGACCGCGGGGAAATCGGTCGAATGGCAGGTTCGCACCGAGACGGGCGAGCTGGTGCGTTCGTGGACGGAGGAAGTCGACTACGATCCCAGGGATCGTCCCTGGTACGGACCGCCGGCCGCCGCGGATCCGGAGGACGAAACCGTTTTCTGGACGGAACCCTACACGTTCTTCGCGACGCGGGATCCCGGGATCACCGCCTCGGCCCGGATCCCTCTTCCCGACGGGGAGTGGGCGGTTCTCGCGCTGGACGTGCTTCTGACGGATCTTTCCCAGTTCAGTTCGACCCTCCGCACGAGCCCGAGGGGCATGGCCTACGTTCTCACGAAAGACCGTCGCCTGATCGGTCTGCCCCATTGTCCGGGGGCGGGTTCGCCCGAGTGGATCCGGGATTCCGTCCTCTCCACGCCGGAGGAACTGGGGATCCTGCCGATTTCGCGAACCCTGGAGATCATGGAGGCGGAGGGATCCGGGATCCACGGGGCCCGGGACGTCGCCCCGATGCGGGAGGCCCGGCGCATCCTGGTCGACGGCGAGGCCTGGTGGACCTTCATCCGTCCGGCGAAGATCCGCCGGGGGCCGATGTTCTGGGTCGGCGTGGCGATTCCGGAGAAGGATTTCCTGACCGACATCGGCCGGCAACGGTTGCTCGATCTCGTCCTCTCCGGACTGACGCTCGTCGGCGCCGTTCTCGTCGCCCTGCGACTGGCCCGGCGGTACAGCGGGCCGATCCGCGCCCTGATCCGGCAGAGCGACCGGCTGAGCCGGCTCGATACCACGCCGGATTCGGTTCCCGATTCGGGGATCACCGAGCTGGCGCAGCTCAGCGAGGCCCAGGAGAAGATGCGGGTGGCCCTCGATTCCTTCGGCCGATACGTCCCGCGCGACGTGGTCCGCAACCTTCTCGAGACGGGGCGGGCCGCCGTTCTCGGGGGCGAGATCCGCACCCTGAGCATCCTCTTCACGGACATCGAGGGGTTCACCTCCGTCGCCGAATCGATGCAGCCGGAGGATCTCGTGCGCCACATGGCGTCGTATTTCGACGAGCTGCTGGGAGTCGTTCTGGAAGGCGGCGGAACCGTGGACAAGCTGATCGGCGACGCCGTCCTCGCCTTCTGGGGGGCGCCGCAGGAAAGCGAACATCATGCGGCCGACGCGGTCCGGACGGCCCTGGCCTGCGCCGCGCGTCTGGAGGAATGCAACCGATCGTGGCGGCGGAACGGGTTGCCCGCGCTGCCGACGCGCTTCGGCCTCAGCACGGGAAACGCCGTCGTCGGCAACGTCGGCGCCGAAACGCGGCTCAACTACACGGCGATCGGGGACACCGTCAACCTCGCCAGCCGTCTGGAAGAGGCGAACTCGTTCTTCGGCACGAGGATCCTCGCCTCGGCGGCGACCCGCGATGCGGCCGGCGACGAATTCGCCTGGCGACGCGTCGCCGTGGTCCGGGTGAAGGGACGCCGCGAACCGGTGACCATCCACGAGCCCCTCGGTCTGCGAAGCGAGGTTCCGGCGGAGGTTCTGCGGTGGGCCGCGCGGTACGAGGAGGCCCTGGATCTCTACCTGGCGGGGAACCCGTCGGGATGCGACCGCGTTCTGCGCGAACTCGAACGGGAATGGCCGGAGGATCCGTCGGTGCGCTTTCTCCGGGGGTTCTGCCTGAAGCATCTGAAAGAACCCGCGTCCGAAGGCTGGGACGGGATCCTCACCCTCAAAGAAAAATCGATCGAATGAATCCGCGGGCCGGCCCCTTTTCCGGTCCATCGGGATGGTGTATCGTCGAGCATCGGCGGAGTGCCGACGGAAGGCGGAAGCAAGCATGGCGACGACGGATTTTCACGACGTTCTGGAAATGGGGGTCCGGGAAGGGGCTTCCGACTGGCACATTCGCGAGGGCTATCCCGCCTACATCCGCGTGAACGGCCGGTTGATGCAGGTCGAGGGATTCACCCCGACCCGGGAGTTCCTCGAGAAGGCCGTCCGGGAGATCTGCACGGACGAGCAGATCGCGCGGTACGAGAAGGACGGCGACGCCGATTTCGCCCTGCAGGAAGACGGCGTCGGACGGTTCCGCGTGAACCTCCACCGCCAGCGGACGGGCATCTGCCTGAGCTTCCGGCACATCAAGCCGAAGGTCCCCGAGTTCGCCGACCTGGGGTTGCCCGGGGTGATTACGCAGATCGCCTCCGAGGAACGCGGCATCATCATCGTCACCGGCACCACGGGATCCGGGAAATCGACCACGCTGGCGGCGATGCTCGAGTACATGAACGACCATTTCGACCGCCACGTAATCACCATCGAGGACCCGATCGAGTACAACTTCGCGGACCGGCAATGCATTTTCGAGCAGCGGGAGATCGGGCTCGACGTTTCGTCCTTCGACTCCGCCCTGGTCCACGCCCTGCGGCAGGACCCGGACGTCATCGTCGTCGGCGAGATGCGCGACCGGAACAGTTTCGACGCCGCGCTGGTGGCGTCCGACACCGGCCACCTCGTGCTGTCGACCCTTCACACGTCGAACGCGTCGCAATCGATCCAGCGGATCCTCGATTTCTACGACGAGGAGGATCGGAAGCAGATCCGCATGGCGCTGGCCACGAACCTCCGGGCGATCATCTCGCAGCGGCTCCTGCCACGCGCGAACGGGGAAGGCCGCGTTCCCGCGATGGAGATCATGATCAACACCCCGATCGTCCGCAAACTCCTGCAGGAAGAACGGCTGGAGAAGCTCGCCTCGGCCATCGAATCGAGCGGCGACGACGGCATGTGCACCTTCAACCAGAGCCTGTTGCGGTTGGTCAACGAAGGAACGATCACGGAGAAGACCGCCCTCGAATGGGCGACCAATCCCGAGCAGTTGAAAATGAATCTTCAGGGGATCTTCCTGAGTTCCACCAGCGCCATCATCGGCTGACCCCCCCCGCGCGCCCCGCAGAACGGAAATCGGCCGACCCTACTTCGTCCCGCCCGCCGGGCGGGACTACGTAGGGCAAGACGGGGTCGGCCTCCTACTCTGATTTCCCCCCGCGCCAATCCAAAGTAGGAGCCCGACCCCTGTCGGGCGATGGCGCGCCAAGCGCACTGGAATCGGCCGATCGGGGTCGGCCTCCTACTCTGTTCTCGTCGCGCCAACCGAAAGTAGGAGTCCCGCGGCCGCGGGACGATGGCGCGCCGAAGGCGCGCCGGAGAAACACCCGCGAAGGGCGTCTTGTGGATTCGCGACGCCCGGTTCTCCTTCGACTTGTCCTCCAAAGCCTCGGCGGAGGAGGAAGTGACGCGAATGCGGGACGAAGTAGGACGTCGCGCCAAGCGAGAGTAGGAGTCCCACCCCGTGGGACGATCCCGGGAAGCCGATAGCCCGGGGCAACGCCCCGGGGAATCCGCGCGCACCGATTCCCCGCGCGCCGAAGGCGCGCCGCAAAAAAGCCCGCGGAAGGCGTCTTGTGGAGCCGCGACGCGGACGTCACGCCAATCCAAAGTAGGGCCCCCGCGGCCGCGGGACGATCGCGCGGGACGCCGATGCCGACCGTCGCCCGACTACGTCACCTCCGAGCGCCCTTGCGGAGGAAATCGGCGATGCTGTCCTTCTTCGCCTTGCCTTCCGCCACGGCGGTCACCATCTCCACCAGGGCGTCTTCGTTCACTTCGACTTCGATGTCGTTGAGTTCGAGAAAGACCAGCGCGCAGGCCGCCCCGGTCCGTATGTTCCCGTCTCGGAAGGGATGGTTCCCGGTGATGTAAGAAAGATAGGCGGCGGCCATCTCGAACAGGTCGCGGTGTAGATAGAGGCCTGCGAACCCCGCCGCCGGCATGGCGAGGGCCGATTGCAGCAGGCCGATGTCGCGGACCCCCGGGTTGCCGCCGTACCGTTCGATCTGATCGCGGTGGATGCGCAGCACCTCGCTGAGATTCAGGAAGACGGGGGACATGGATCACTGCGCGAGGCGTTTGAGGGCGGAACCGTATTTTCGGTTCACCCTTTCCAGGGCCTTCTCGAACTTCTTCCGGTGCTTGGTGACACGGACAGGCGAGACGATGAGGACCTGCCCGTCCGTGGAGATCTCG
>CAYNBQ010000094.1:0-13505 GCA_964395275.1 uncultured Verrucomicrobiota bacterium | reverse complement strand
GGGCCTCTCGGGATCGCGTTTGCGCCCGATTCCGGCGGCGCGGCGGGCGCGGCGCCGGGGACGGTTTACGTGAGCGGCGGCGAGGGGCGCAACGCGATCTACCGGTTCGATTCCAACGGGGGCGCGGCGGACGAACCGTTGCTGCTGCTCGATCTGCCGATCTACGACATGACCTTCGACCGGTCCGGGTACCTGTGGGCGACCACGGGCGGGGGACCGCTGGTGCAGATCGATCCCGCAACGGGAGCCATCGTGGCGCGGTACGGCGACGGCGTCACCCTGGGACTCGCCGCGGATCCCGACAGCGATCTTCTCTACGTCGCCACCCGCAACGGCGTGGAGACCTTCGACACGGCGACGGGTCTGTTCACGCCCTTCTCGACGACCCGGGTCGACGGGCTGGCCCTGGCGCCCGACGGCACCCTCTGGGGGACGACCTGGCCGCAGGACGGCTGGATCGTCTCGTTCGACCGGCGCGGGCGCGCCGTGCCGCAGCTCGCCCCGGCGCACGAGGCCGAGGGACTGGCCTTCGGCCTGCCGGGAACCCCGCTTGAGAACCTCCTCTTCGTCAGCCACGAGGACGGCGTGCTGACGATGGTCGATCTGCTGACGATGCAGTCCGTGGAGATCGCACGGGGCGGAAGCCGCGGCGACTTCCTCCACATCGGCGCCGACGGCCGCCTGTACGTGACGCAGTCGGGCACCGTGGATCTCTTCCAGCCCCTGCCCGAGCCTCGCGTGATCGGGACGAACCCCGTCGACGAATCGAACGTGTCGGCCGGCGTGCGCACGGCGACGGTGGTCTTCAACACCGAGATGACGCCCGAGAGCGCCGCCGATCCCGCGCGATACGCGCTGCGGAATCTCGCCAACGACGTGGAAATCCCGATCGGTTCGGTCTCGTACGACGCCTTCTCCCGCACGGCGACGCTCCAGTTCGAACCGCTGCCGAAGGATGTCTACGAACTGTACGTCTCGGAAACGATCCAGAGCGCGGACGGCCGTCCCCTGGCGGAACCGTACACGGCCCGATTCCTCATCCTGGACGACGTGACCGATACGGTCGTTCCGGAATACGCCGATCCGCGGATCGATCGCGGAAACGGAACGGTCAGCTTCGATCTGACGGTGACGAATCCCTACGGCCGGGATCTGGGGGCGCCGATCCGGATCATCTTCGAAGGGCTTCCGGAGACGGGGGTCACCGTGATCGATCCGGACGGGGTGACGGACCAGGGGCATCCGTACGTGGATCTCGGAGGGGATCCGGGGGCCGTCCTGCCGCCGGGCGGGACCACGGCGCCGCGGGTGATCACGGTTTCCAATCCGGAGTTCTTCGCCCTCGATCTGCAACCCCGCGTGCTGGCGGCGCTGAACCCGAACCGCTGGCCCGAATTCCAGTCCGAACCCGGAACCGGGGCCGTCGTCGACACGCCGTACCGGTACCAGCCCGATGCGGTCGATCCGGAAGGCGGGGCCCTGAGCTATCTGCTGGTCCGGGGACCCGAGGACGCGGTTGTGGACGGAGGAACGGGGGAGATCCGCTGGACGCCGACGCGGGGATCCGCCGGAGAGGCGACCTTCGAGCTGCGCGCCTACGATCCGCTCGGCGGCTACGCCCGGCAGGTCTGGAACGTCGGCGTGGCCGGAGTGAACACCCCGCCGGTGCTGATGGCGGTCGACGACGTGGACGTCGTCGAGGGCGACCTGGTCGAGATCCGGTTCTCGGCCTACGACGCCGACGGCGATTCCCTGGTCTACTGGATGGACCGGCTCCCGCCCGGAGCGGTCTTCGACGCATCGGCCCGGACCCTGCACTGGCTGACGGGAGGCGGGGACGCCGGGCGGTATTCGGACGTGACGGTGCACGCGGGCGACGGATGGAGCGAGACGGAGGTTTCCTTCGAAATCCTGGTGCGCAACGCCAACCTGCCGCCGGTGCTGTCGCCGATCCTCCCCCGAACGATCAACGAGGGGGAAACGCTGCAACTGACCCTCGCCGCGGCGGATCCGGACGGGGACCCGCTCACCTTCGAATCCAGGAACCTGCCGCCGGGCGCCGTCCTGCATCCGGACGCGGGGGTCTTCACCTGGACGCCCCGATACGATCAGCACGGCGTCTTCTCGATCGATTTCACCGTTGCGGACCCGGAAGGGGCGTCGGATACGGCGACCCTGGATCTGACGGTGCTGAACGTCAACGGTCCGGTCCGGTTCGGTTCGCTGGACGAGGTGGTCGTCTACGAAGGGCAGCATCTGGAGATCCGGATCGTGGTGACGGATCCGGATCACCCGGAGTTGCCCGCCGGTTTCTTCCCGACGGGCGGCGAGACGGGAACGTCCGGGGAAGGATGGTCGTTCACGGTGACGCACACGCCGCTGCCGGAGGGCGCCTCGTTCGATCCGGACACCCTGATCTTCTCCTGGGAACCGGGCTTCGAACAGTCGGGATCCTATCCGGTGACCTTCACGGCGGTCGACGACGGCGACGGCACCGGGACGCCGACGACGGCGGAGATGACGACCGTTTTCCGGGTCCGGGATTCCAACGCACCGCCGGCGATCGATCCGATCGAAAACCGGGAGGTCGATCCGGGTGCGACGCTCACGCTGGACGTGACCGCGACGGATCCCGACGCGGGCGCCGCGCCGACGCTCGGCGTGGAGGGAATGCCGGAATTCGGCGTCTTCACGGACAACGGCGACGGGACGGGACGGTTCGTTTTCCGGCCGGGGCTCGCGCACCGGGGCAGCTACGAGATCGTCCTGACGGCGACGGACGACGGCAACGGGGATCCCGCGCGGGCGCTGACGGCGTCGTACGCGTTCATCGTCACGGTTCGCTCGGAGAACGCGCAGCCGGAGCTGGAGCCGGTTCCGGACAAGATCGCCCTGCCGGGGCAGGAACTGACGTTCACCGTGCGCGCCACGGACCTGGATCAGGACGCTCTCGAGTTTTCGGCGGAGGGATTGCCCGAGGGCGCGACGTTCGAGCCGACGGGGTTGTACGGCGAGGCGCGTTTCCGCTGGACGCCGACCTCGGAGCAGACGGGTTCCCGGGAGATCACGCTGATCGTTCAGGACGACGGACACGAAGGGGCCGCGGCGCCCCTGTCGGATCGCTCCACGTTCTCGGTGGAGGTGAGGACGACGAACGAGGCCCCGATTCTGGACCTGATCGGCGCCCGGTCGGGCCGGGAAGGAGAGCCGCTGGCGATCGATCTCCATGCGGTGGATCCGGACGGAGATCCGCTGGGTTTCGAGGCCGAGGGATTGCCGGGCGGAGCGCGCCTGGACGGGATGACGGGTCGGTTCGAGTGGACGCCGACGTTCGATCAATCCGGGTATCACCTGGTGACCTTCACGGCGACCGACGGCAACCTCGATTCGCGCGAGACGGTGACGATTTTCGTCGAGGACGTGAACCGCCCGCCCGTGTTCGCGCCGATGCCGGATCTGATCGGGCAGGAAGGGGTGCCGCTGGCCTTCTCCGTGGCGGCGGGCGATCCGGACGGTGACACGGTCGATTACGGCGTCGTCGGCACGCTGCCGGAAGGGGCGATGTTCGACACGGGTTCCGGGACGCTGACATGGCAGCCGGGGTTCGACCAGGCCGGAACCTACGAATTCACCTTCTCGGCAACGGATGCGGCCGGCGCCGAAGCCGTCCTCGACGTCCGGTTGCAGATCTTCAACGTGAACCGGCCTCCCGAGATCCCCGAGCCCGGCGGACGGTACGCGGCCGTCGGCGCCGAGTTCACCTGGGATTTGCCGGGCGGAGATCCGGATCCGGAAGATACGGTCGTCTTCAGCGCGACGGGTCTGCCGGAAGGGGCCGTTCTGGATCCGGCGACCGGGACGCTCCGCTGGACGCCCGCACCGACGCAGGTCGGCGTCTGGGAGATCCTGGTGAAGGTCTCGGACGGACGCCTTTCGACCTCGCGTGCGGCGCGGATCGCGGCCGACTACGAGGCGCCGGTGCCCGCGGTGATTCTGGAGACGACGCCGAGTTTCCCCGTTTCGGTCCGACAGGCTGTCACGCTGCATGCGGCGGCGTCGGGCCTTGTTCCCGTGGATTCCCTGAGGATCCTGGTCGACGGCGCGGAACTTCCGTTGGATCCGTACGGTCGGGCGCGGTTCGTGCCGGATCGGCCCGGGCGATACCTGGTCGTCGCCGAGGCGACGGACGTGCAGGGCGGCGTCGGCAGGGCGGAACGGGTGCTGAAGGTCCGGGATCCGGCGGATTCGGAGGCGCCGCAGGTTTCGATCGATTCGCCGTCCGAGAATTCGGTCATCGAAACGCCCGCGGACGTGATCGGCACGGTGCAGGACGGGAACCTCGACGAATATCTTCTGGAGATTTCTCCCTTCGGACAGGATCGCTGGCGGACGATCGAGATCGGGTTCGCACCCGTGGCCGGAGGCCGATTGGCGACGCTGGATCCGCGACGGATCCCGAACGGCATCTACCAGCTGCGTCTCTCCGCGCGGGACATGGCGGGACGCGGCGCCGAGGCCGTTCGAACGATCGAGATCCGCACCGACGACAAGTCGGCGGCCTGGAGGGAGGAATCGACGGATCTGACGGCGGTTCTGGGCGGAATGGAGATCCGGATCGTCCGCGCATACGACTCCCTGCTGCTCGACCGTTCCGGGGCGTTCGGGCCGGGCTGGCAGCTCCGCGGAACGGATCCGCAGATCGCGACGAACCTGGCGCCGACCGGCAGGGAGGCGCAGGGGATCTTTGCGCCGATGAGGGAGGGGACGCGTCTCTACCTGACCCTTCCCGACGGAACGCGCGGGGGATTCACCTTCGCCGGGGTCGAGGAGGTCTCGGGCGGGGTTTCCTGGTTCCGGCCGCAGTGGTCGGCGGATCCGGGAATCGACTGGACCCTGGAATCGGCGGGCGCGGCCCTGGAACGGGTGGGGGACGTCTACTACGAGTTCGGCACGGGGGTGCCGTATCATCCGGCCGCGGGAAGGTTCCGGGGGCCGGCGTGGACGGTGGTGAGCGCCGCCGGCCGGCGTTACGAATACGACGCGGCCGAGAGCCTCCGTCGGATCGTCGGTCCTTCCGGCGAAACGGTCGTCTGGAGCGACGGCGGCGCGGTCGGATCCGACGGCGCCCAGATCGCCTTCCGCCGCGACCGGCAGGGGCGGATCGTCGAAATGACGGCGCCGGACGGGACGAGGGTTCTGTACGACTACGACGGCCGGGGACGTCTGGAAACGGCGGCGGATCTCGGGACCGGCGTCCGCACCTGGTATGCGTACGAAGGGGAGGAAGCGCGGCTCGTCGTGAGCGTTCCCGACGACGGGGGAAGCGGACGGCTGATCCGGTACTCCGGGGAAGGCGACTACGCCGGGGTCGACGAGGTGCGGCGGTTCCTGGGAGGGATCCAGTCGCTGACCTCCGGCGACGTGAGGGTTCCCGTGGGATCCGGGGAAACGGTGCGGTTTGCGCTGGTCGTCGGGGAACGGGAACTCGCGACGTCGTTGACCGGGGAGATGAGTCTCGGAATCGAGTTTGCGGGAACGGAAGGCTTCGACCCGGCGGTTCCGGTTCTGCGGGACGCGCCCCCCGGCTACACGGGAACGGGGCCGGCGGGGGTCACGGCGATCTACACCCTGGACACGGGCGGCCTGCGGATCGTGGAACTGGCCGCGGCCGACGGGGTTTCCGCCGGGGAGGGGATCGTTTCCTTCTGGGTGGCGGGGGAGGCCACGGGCGACGGGAGGATCGATGCCGGGGACATCGCCGCCTACGAAGCGTCCGAAGGATCCCATATCGGCGAACCCGGCTACGACCCCGGAGCCGACGCGAACCGGGACGGCGACGTCGATTCCGAGGATCTCCTGTACATCCGGGGTTCCTACGGATTCACGGCGAACCGGGCGCCGACGGCGACGGAGTTTGCGGTGGACGCCCTGCCGGACATCCCGGTGCGGATCGACCTGTCGGCGCTCTCCTCGGACGCGGACGGGGACGAGCTGATCTACCGCGTTCGGAACGTCCGCAACGGGACGTATCGGTTCGTCGAAGAGGGGAACGCGGTTCTCTTCACGGCGGGGGCGCCCGGGGATCCGGCGGGCTTCGACTTCCTCGCCGACGACGGCTTGCTGGCGTCCGTTCCCGCAGCGGTGAGCGTGGACGTGATCGACGCCGAGCTGGTCAACCTCCGGGTGGATCCGCGCGATCCGGTTCTCGAACCGGGCGGGAGCATCGACCTGGCGGTGACGGGGGAGTTCAGCGACGGACGTTCGCTGGAATTGCCGGCGGGCTATGTCGCCTACTCCAGCAGCGATCCGTCGGTGGCGGTGATTTCGGATCTGGGACGGGTGGCGGCCGTCGGGGCGGGAACGGCGATCCTCGAGGCGCGGTTCGATTCCCTGACGGCGGCGACCCCGGTGACGGTCGGCGCGCCGGACGAGCGGCTTCTCCTCTTCTACCCGGAATCCTACACGCTCGAACCGGGGGGCGAGACCCGCCAGTTCATCGTGCGCGAGCGGGTGGGGTTGCAGACGGCGACGGAGTACCGGGATCTGTCGGCCGCCGCGGACGGGACCATCTACTACGTGGGCAATCCGGCGTTCGGATCGATCACGGCCGACGGGCTCTTCGAGAGCGGGGCCGCGGGACGCACGTACGTCACGATCATCAACGGGGGTCGGAGCGCGGTGGTGCCGATTGCCGTCGAACCCGTTTCCGCGGGGCCGAGGACGATCGGTTCGGAGGGCGGACGGATCGCTTCGGCCGACGGCGGGCTCGTGATGGGGATTCCCGAGGGCGCGCTGGACCGGGAAGAGGAAATCGAACTGAGACCGTGGACGCCGGAATACGATCTGCCCGAGGGATTCACGCCCGTGGCCGGCCTGCAACTGACCTATTCCGGGTCGAGCTTTGCGCATGCCCCGTCGATCGCGATTCGGGATCCGGGCGGAGGGGTTCCGGGGGATATCCTCTATCTCTTCCAGCCGATGGAATACCGGGATCCGTTCGGCGATGCGCCGGAGCCGACGTGGCTGCTGATCGACACGGCCGTCCTGGGGGCGGACGGTTTCTACCGGACGACCTCGCCGCCGAGCAGCGGGGCGTTTCCCGAGACGACGCCGCTGCTGGTGGGCAACGGGATCCATGCGGTGGGCGCCACCGGCGGGGCGGGCATGTTCGGGGTGCTCGCGACCATGCAGCACATCGACCGGATGTTGGACATCGGCAAGGTCGATCTGCAGATCATGTACGGCGGCGATCCGAAGATCCGGTATCACATCGTGCCGACCCCGATCGGTGATTTTCTGATCCCGATCATCCCCGGGGCCCGGATGCGGCTGCGGATGAACCGTGTCGAGGACGCCTTCGTCAGCGTGTCGGAAACCGAGGTCCTGCTGAACGATCCCGACGAGATCTCGATGATCGGCCTTCCGATGCCGAATCGTCTGCTGGTGGGCTCGGTGGCTTCTCCGTCCCTGGAGAGGGCCCGGATCATCTTCGAGAACACGGGCGGCTCGGTCCAGCCGCGCCTGGAGCTCACCGGATACGATTTCACGCTCGAGAATCCCTATCCCTCGGGCGGCCCGCTGGGGAGTCGGCCGGAAGACCTGTTCCTGACCTTCGAGATCGGGGGCAGGGACAGCTTCGACGAGAACGGCGACCCGCTGCCGGTGGGGGGACGCGACGTCGTGGTGCGGCCCGACGCGGAGCACGTGTTCGAGCTGATCGATCTCGGCGGGGGAGCCCAGAAACTCCTGGTCGACCTGCCGCCGAACGTTCCGGTCGGCCTGGCCTACATCACCCTGAGCCGGCGGATGATGATGCCCCTCGACGGGGAGTTCCGCGAACAGATCTTCCCGAGCAATCCCGTCAAGATGGTTTCGGAAGGCCGGTACGCCTTCGTGGCGAACGGCGGGACGGGGCAGGACGGCCGCAGCTACATCTCGGCGATCGACATGCTGCACACCGAACCCCTGCCGGGATCCGGCGGGACGGAGATCATGCACCCGATCGAGATCGCGCGGATCCCGCTCGGCAACGGGTGGGAACCGGTGAACTTTGCGCCCAGGCATATCGCGGTGACGCCCGACGGCAGCCGGGCGTACGTGACGCTGCAGGGGGTGCCGGGGATCGCGGTGATCGACGCCCTCGCGCTGCAGCAGATCGACGTCGATCCGGATCTGGACGGCGTCCAGTACATCGAGCTGCCGAACGGTGCGGGCGCGCGGCCTTTCGACGTCGCGATCGACGGCCGCGGGCGGTACCTCTTCGTATCCGACGAACTGACGGGATCGGTCTACGTCTACGACATCGATCCCTTCTCGCCGCATTTCCAGGAACATCTCAGGACGATCACCATTCCCGAATACCTGGCGCCGCTGGGCCTGCGGGGCATCGCGGTGAACGCGGACGGCACGCGCCTCTTCGTGACGGCGCCGGGCCGGACCCTTCTGGGCCGTTACGAGGCGGCCCGGGGGAACCTGCTGGTGATCAAGATCCGCGCGGAAGAGGACGGGGGACCGCAGTTGGACCTCGCGGACACCTACTCGGTGATCCCGGTCGGGCCGGATCCGTACGACGTGGCGGCCACGGACGATCCGAACGTGATGCTGCTGGTCGACCGGGTGGCCGACGCGGAAGGATTCGCGACGGTGACGGCGAGGCCCCTGGTCGCCGCCTGGACGTGGTCCTACCGGTACGATCCGGTGGACCTGCGCGAATTCGGCATCCAGCCGCGGCTCTTCGACGGCGGGCGTTCGCGACAGGTCTTCGGGGTGAGCAACGCCCAGGGCGTGGTCTTCCTGCCGGCCGACACCTTCGGGGAACATCCGTCGTACGCGTTCATCACGGGCTTCAACCGGTTCGTTCCGGAGGATCCGAAGCACAACCCGAACCTGGGCCCGATCCTGGTCTACAACGTCTATTACAAGTGGCCGAACGCGACGGGACCGGGATCGGTCCGGAGCTTCTCGGTGGCGGCGGGCGGCAATGTCGGGATCATCCGCAACCCGAAGA
This sequence comes from uncultured Verrucomicrobiota bacterium, assembly GCA_964395275.1. Taxonomy (GTDB): domain Bacteria; phylum Verrucomicrobiota; class CALLYA01; order CAYNBQ01; family CAYNBQ01; genus CAYNBQ01. The sequence goes on along the minus strand of CAYNBQ010000094.1, from coordinate 4,498 downwards.
ATCCCCACCGGCCGGGCGTCGTGGACGCGAACAGCGCGCGGCTGGTGGCGGCGACGCATCCGATTCCGAACGGGTTCCCGGACAACCTCGCGCTGGGCGCGGAATACACGCAGCTGCTGGCCGCGTACCAGGGCATCGACCGGGTGCTGGTCTACGACACGACCCGGATCGTGGCGACGGTCGAGGAATGGGCGGATTCCCCGCCGCTGCCGCCCTACGGCCAGATCTCCCCGTCGATCCCGGTGCCGGAGAGCCTTTCGGGACTGTTGCGCGGGCCGTTGTCGACGATTCCGATCGACCTGGTGGATCCGACGATCGCGATGCGGGCCTACATGCGCTGGTTCAACGACGAGGGACGGTTCGCCTGGGGCGATCCCCCGGAGGGTATCTACGGGGAGAGCCCGAGCCTGAGCCGGCCGATCGACGTGGTCAACCTGCCCCGGGGCATTGCCGCCCAGGCTCCCGCCACGGGGGTTCCGCTCCTGATCGAGAGTGTTGCGTACAACCAGGAGGGGACGCTCTCGGCCTTCCCGAGCAATCCGACCACGGTCGAGACGGGAGTCTCCGGCGAGGTGGAGGTCCACACGGGGGCCTACCACCAGCGGCACGCCCTGGCGACGTATTCCTCGGTCGGCGAGAACCGGGGCGTCGTGCTGCACTACGATTCGCTGCGCGCGGAACCGCTCCATTACTACTACTTCGGGATCCGCGGCGCCAACGAGATGCAATCGGACCAGGCGATCGTCGTACGGCTGAACGCGAGAAACGGCGAATTCACCGCGGCCGCGGACGGTCTTTCCACGGAGGAAGCCGTCGAGCTCGGGTTGCTCGGCGGGGAGCACTTCTTCCGGTTGCCCGGTTCGGTCACGGCGTCGTCGGTCTACGGGGCGGGAATCGGCATCGATCTTTCCGAGGGGCCCACGGGGCTCTACACGTTCATGCTCGAGTACGGCCTGCACACCTTCAAGGGCGGGAAGATGCGCGGACGGATGGATCTCTTCCCGGCCGCGATGGGGGTTGTGAACCTGACGGATCATGCGCGTCCCGACGGAACGCAGTACGTCAGCCCCTTCGGCGCCGGATGGGGACTGGAAGGCTATTACGAGATCTACGCGGGCGACAGCGGGGTGCTGCTGGTCGACGGGAACGGGACCGAGGAGATTTTCCTGGCGCCGCTGGCGCAGGGCGATCCGTTCACGTCGCTGGGCGGCGACAAGTCCTACCTGGTGCAGGAACCCGACGGGAGGTTCGTCCGGAGGCTGCCGGACGGCACGACGCATTACTTCAACGAGGACAACCGCATCTGGAAGATCGTCGACCGCAACGGGAACACGACGGAGTACGTCTACCAGGACGATCTGCTGAAGAAGATCGTGGATCCCGTCGGGCTGGAGACGGTCTTCGAGTACAACGGCGGCCGGGTCTCGGCGATCGTCGATCCGGCCGGGCGCAGGACGATCCTCTCCTATGACGGAGAGGTGCTGACGGCGATCGTCGATCCGGACGGATCGAGGCGCAGCTTCGAGTACGGCGATCCGCGGTTCGAACGCCTGATCACGGGCCAGGTCCTCAAGCGCGGCAACGCGTCCGACCCCTATCCGTCGGATTTCCACGAGGATCTGCAGTACGACGATCTGGCCGGCCGGATCGTTTCGGGACACCGTGTCGACGGCAAACCCTTCGAACTGCAACCGGCCCAGCTCCACGGGGTCTTCGCCCCGCGCGACACGATCCTTCCCCGGGACCCGCATCCCCTGGTCGAGCTGGGACGCCTGGTGCCGGCGGCCTCCGGCGGAGAGAAGTGGGAGAACGTCGCGAAGGCCGTCTACACGAATTTCGAAGGAGCCGAGTCCACCTACGAAATGACGGCCGCGGGCCGGTTCTCGAAGATCGAGGACGCCCGCGGGGTCGTGCGGGAATTCGAACGCAACGGCGACGGACAGGTGGTTACGGAGAGGGATCCGCTGGGGAACATCACCGAATTCGAATACGACGCCTTCGGCAACCTGACGAAGAAGACCGACTATCCCGACGGATCGAAGCCCGTGGTGGAGGAATTCCGGTACGACACGCGCTTCGGGATCATGACCTGGAGCCGCGACGGCACCGGGCTGGAGACGGACTACGTCCTGGACGACAGGGGGAACGTCCTGGAACGGATCGTCCACGCGCGGCAAGCGTATCTCGGCGATCTCAAGACGTCGTTCTCCTACAACGAACGGGGCCAGATCCTCACGCGGACGGATCCGGAACCGGGCCGGGTCACGTCCTATTTCTACGACGAATACGGACGGTTGACGCGGATCGACTATCCCGGCGGCGATTCCGTCTCCCACGAGTACAACGATCTGACGGGCAACGTCCACGCCATCACGAACGAGAACGGCGTCCGCACGGTGTACGAATACGACGCGATGAACCGTCTTCTCTCTTCGACGGTGAATCTCGCGGCGCAGGGCCTGGGTCCCGCGACGCGTTCCTACGGGTACGACGCCGAAGGGAACAACGTCTCCTACACGGACGCCAACGGGCATACGACGACCTGGGCCTACGACGCGTTGAACCGGAAGATCCGGCAGACGAACGCGCTCGGGCACGTGCGCCGGTGGGCCTACGAACCGGGGGACATTCCGGTGCCGTATCCGTTCCTGAGCGGCGAGGGCTTCTCGTACCTCATCGAGAAGGGACCGCGGACCGACGCGGACATCGTGACGGTGACGGTCTTCGACGATCGCGGTTGGAAGGTCGCCTCCTACGACGCCGACGGAAACGAGACGCGGTTCGTCTACGACGAGATGGGCCGGCTGATGCGGGAGATCAATCCGTGGAACCTCGTCGTTTCGTACGAGTACGACGGCCGGGGACGGGTGATCACGCGCACGGGATGGGGCAACGGCGCCGTCGGGGTCGAGCACTACGAGTACGATGAGGGGAACCGGATGACGCTGCGCCGCGTCGAAAACGGCCCGGGGGTCGCGGGCGGCGACGGCGACGCGTCGAACGACGCGGTGTTCCGCTGGGTCTACAACGATCTCGGGAAACCCGACCGGATGACCCGGAGGGCCCTGGTCGGAACGGACGTGGTCGATCTGACGATCGCCTACGAATACGACGGGGTGGGCAACCTCACGCGGATGATCGAGGCGCAGGGAACCCCGGCCGAGCGGACGACCGAGTACACGTACGACCTGCGGAACCGCAGGATCACGAAGACCGTCGACGGCCGCTACACCTGGCGTTACGGATACGACGGGGTGGGGAACCTCACGTCGATCCGCAATCCGGAGGGCTGGGAGGTCCGCTTCGTCTTCGACGAGATGAACCGCCGGATCGAGCTGATCGACGGGGAGGGGAACCGGACGCTTCACCTCTTCGACAGGGCCGGGAACCTCGTGGCGGAGGTCGACGGGCGGGCCGGCGGCAATCCGGCCGATTCCCGGTATCGAACCGAATTCGAATACGACGTCGTCAACCGCGTCGTCCGGAGAACGGATCCGGAAGGCAACGAGGTCGAATTCGTCTACGACGAGGCCGGCAACATCCGTTTCCGTTACGGGGCGCGCAGCGGACCGGGCGGCCGGTACGTCACGGAATACCGGTACGACCGCCTCAACCGGCTCATCTACGAAAAGGACGCCGAGGGTGGCGAGACGCATACGTCGTACGACGAACTCGGTCATGTGACCGAGGTCATCGATCCCTCGGGACCGGGCAACGGGGTGACTTCCTACACCTACAGCCGATCCACGGGACGGCTCGTCTCGGAGAAGCAGCCCCTCATCCCGGAGATCCGGTACCACTACGACCAGGCCGGCAAGATCGTTCGCGTCGAGGAACCCCATGAGAAGGGGACCCGGACGACGCTCTACGAATTCGATTTCGACCGTCGGCCCGTCCGGATCACGACGGCCGCGGGAACGGCGGACGAGGCGGTGTCGCAGACGCGGTACGACGCCTTCGGACGGATCGTCGAAACGATCGATCCGGAGGGACGGACCACCCGCACGACCTACGACGCCCTCGATCATGTCGAGACGATCACGCACGCCGCCGGGAGCCCGGAACAATTCACGGAAACCTGTCAATACGATTCCGAAGGGCATCTCGTCCGTTTCACCGACGCCCGTCCCGGCGGCGGGGTGACGACCGAGTACGACTACTACCGGAACGGAACACTCCGTGAGGTCCGCCATGCCGCGGGACTGCCGGAGGAGACGGTCGAACGCTACGAGTACGACGGGGCGGGGAACCTGGTGCGGGTCGAACACCCGGCGTTCCACCGGGATCCGAAGGCGGTGACCACCTACGGATACGACGGGAACGACAAGGCGGTCTGGATGGTGGCCCCGGGCGGTCAGCGGACGGACTACGAGTACGACGGCGACGGGAACCTGATCCGCCGGGAGGAAGCCGGCGACGCGACGGTCCCGGCGCGGGTCACGACCTGGGAATACGACGGGTTGAATCGTCTCGTCCGGATGACCGACGCGGAAGGCCG
>CAYNBQ010000093.1:0-13512 GCA_964395275.1 uncultured Verrucomicrobiota bacterium | reverse complement strand
CGCGGCGCAGTGCACGGCGATGAACGGTCCCTGGCGGCGCGGGCTGAGCTGATGAATCGCGTGGGCGATCAATTCCTTGCCGGTGCCGGATTCCCCTTCCACGAGCACCGTGGCGCGCGACGGGGCCACCTGCTCGACCATCTCGAAGACCGCCCGCATGGGGGCGCTCACGCCGATGATGTTTTCGAACCCGTACTTCTCGGCGAGCTGTCGCCGGAGGTTCCGGTTTTCCTCCTCGGTGCGCCGCTGTTTCAGGGCGCGTTCGATCACCATCTCCAGCTTGTCGAGATCGACCGGCTTGGTCAGGTAGTCGTAGGCGCCGCGGCGCATGGCCTCCACGGCGCCCTCGACGCTTCCGTAGGCGGTCAACATGATGCAGATCGGCGGCGCGTCGAGGGCCAGGGCCCGCTGGACCAGCGTCAGCCCGTCCATGCCGGGCATGCGGAGATCGGTCAGCATCACGTCGATGAACTCCGATTGCAGGATCTCGAGGGCCTCCGGCCCGGTCGCCGCCGTCAGCACCTCGTACCGGCCTTCGAGGGCCCGGCGCAGGCCGTCCCGGGTGTTCTTCTCGTCGTCGACCACCAGCACCTTCGCCTTCATTCGTTCCGTCCTTCCCCGGACGACGAACCGGCCTCTTCGTCCGGGGTCCCGTCCGCCGACGGCGCCTCGAGCAGGCGCAACCGCCGCCCGGGGACCGGGAGACGGACCGTGAAACAGGTTCCGCTGCCCGGCGTGCTCTCGACGCGGATCTCCCCGCCGTGCTCGCGGATGATCCGCTGCACGATCCAGAGCCCGATTCCCGAACCGCTCTTGCGCGTCGTGTAGAAGGGGTTGAAGATCCGCCCGGCGTCCTCCAGGGCGATCCCCGGACCGGTGTCCTGGAAGGAAACCGTCACGAAATCGTCGGCCAACCCCGTGGAAACCCGCAGGACGCCCCCGTTGGGCATCGCCTGGATCGCGTTGTTCAGGATGTTGAAGAAGGCCTGCCGCAACTGGTTCGCATCCATCAGGATCCGCGGAAGCCGTTTGGCGAGGTCCGCTTCCACGACGACGTCGCGGTTGCGGATCTCGTGATCCATGAACCGGAGCGTGTCCTCCAGGACCCGGTTCACCGAGCCGAGTTCGAGCTGCGGCGAGGTCGGCCGGATCGCCCGGAGAAACTGCGTGACGATGCCGTCCAGCCGCTGCACCTCCGTGCGCGCCACCGAGACGAGGTCGAGCAGGGGGCCGGCCTTCTCCCCGCACTGCCGCAGTTCCCTGGCGAGAAGCTGCAGATGGATGTTCAACGAGTTGAGGGGATTGCCGATCTCGTGGGCCACGCCCGCGGCCATGAGCTGGATCGCGCTCAGCCGCTCGTCCTCGAGGGTTTCCGCCGCCCGCTTCCGGTTCTCCGTCACGTCGCGGATCATCAGCAGCAGGGACCCCTCTTCCCGACGCCCCTCGGGGGAATCCTCTTCCCCGGCCGGAGCTTCCTCCCTTTCCGGCACGGCCAGGGGAACGGCGTAGATGTTCAGGATCCGCCGCTCGGGGTACTGGACCTCGATCTCCTGGTGGATCAGCCGTTCCCACTCGGCTTCGTCCTCGCCGAGCAACCGGTCCCAGGCCACGTCGCGCAGGTAGCGGCGGATGGGCCGGCCGATCGCGCTGCTGCTCCGGATCCCCAGCAGTTCCTCGGCGGCCCGGTTGAAGTACTTGATCGTCCCCCGGGAATCGAGGACGACGAGCCCTTCCTGGATCGAGTTGAAGACCGTCTCCAGGAATCCGTGTTCCCGGCGCAGGCGCAGAACGTAGCTCTGGAGACTCTGCGGATCGACCCGGTCGATCCGATCGATCAGCCTGTCGAGAAACGAACTCTTCATACCGCGAATCGTCCCTTCACTCCGCCCGGCCCGGCGTCCCGCCGGGTTTCCCCTTCCCCGCGCCGTCGAGCGCCGCCCCGAGCCGGCGGATTCCCTCCCGGATGTCGGCGACCGTCGGATGCCCGTAGCTCAACCGCATCCGGTTGATCGGCGGGCTCTTCCCGGGTTCGAGGCCGTAGCAGATCGCCCCCGGTACGTAGAGCACACCCTCCTCCAGGGCGCGCCGGAAGAGACCGCTTTCCATCCCCGTGTCGAGCCCCTCGGGACCCTCCGCCCAGATGTAGAGGCCGCCCTCGGGCCGTCTCCACGTCCACGACGGGGGAAAGAACTCGCGCATCGCACGGTCCATCACGTCCATCTTCGCACGGTAATGCTCGCGCAGGCGTTCCAGCAGGGCGTCGTAGCGTCCGCTCTCGAGGAACCGTTCGACCACCGCCTGGTTGAAATGCGCGGAACCGAAATCATGGTTCCCCTTCTGCCGGAGCACGTGGGGAACCAGCGCCTCCGGCAGGATCCCGTACCCGCACTTCATCCCCGTGGAAAGCGGTTTCGTGAAGGTCCCGGCGTAGACGACGAATTCGTTCCGCGCATCGAGCGATTTCATCGACGGAACGTCCCGCCCCTCGAAACGCAGATCGCGATACGCGGCGTCCTCGACCACGAAGAAGGGCGCCTCCCGCCGGTAATGCTCCAGGATGGAGAGGATCTCGCCCTTCGCGTCGGCCGGGATCGTCGCGCCGGACGGGTTCTGGTAGTAGGAAACGAGGTAGACGAGTTTGAGACGCGACAGCCGCCCGTCGCGTTTCATGGCGTTCAACGCCGTCTCGAGCGCCGACGGTTCGATCCCGCGCTCCCCGATCGGGACGCCGACCTTGCGCGCCCCGAGCCCCTCGAGAATCCCCAGGAAAACGAAGTAGGTCGGCGCCTCCAGCAGAACCCAGTCGCCCGGATCCAGCAGGACGTCCGCCACCAGGTAGAGGAGCTGCTGCGACCCCGACGTCAATACGACGTCGTCCGCCGAAAGGCCGAACCGGGCCGGATCGATCCCGTCGGCCTCGCCCAGCCGGTCGAGCAGCAGCCGGCGCAGGGGTTCCCGCCCGATCGTCGATCCGTACTGGAGGACCTTCCGCGCCTCCACCGGGTCCCCGCCCAGGATCTCGTCGATCGTCGCGCGGAGGTCGTCGACCGGCAGGATTTCGTTGGATGTGAACCCCGCCGCCAGGGAGACGAGTTCCCCGCGATCCAGCGCCACCTTCATCAGCCAGGAGATCGGCGGATCCGTTGCGCGGGCGGCCTTCTGCGAAAATGGGAAATTCGTCATCGTGTTTGCGCATTCTTGGACCCAGCGTCCGCCCTGTCAAACCCCTCCGGAACGCTCCGCACTCCGGCGGGTTCGCCTTGCCCGCAGGCTTCCGCACGGCCTCGTACCGGACCCCGATGCGGCCCCGGCGGATTCGCCCGTACCGGCCGGATCCCCCCGGAACGCGGCGCCGCAGCGTTACAGGGAGAAAATCAGCAGGCCGAGCCCGAGGGCGATCGTGAAGATCGCGATCGCGCGTTTCAGAAAACGTTCGTTGAGCCTGCTGACGATTCCCGCGCTGAAGGGGACCGACAGCATGGCGCCGCCGCAGACGAGGATCAGCAACCCGGGGCTGGGGGCGTGGCCCTGGATGAAAAAGAGTCCGGCGCCGATCAGACACGTGAACGCTTCCGCAAACGACGTGATGGCCACCGCCGCGCGTCCGTCGACCCCGCTGATCACCTGCCCGCTGGTCAACAGCGGGCCGTATCCTCCTCCGCTCAGGGCCTTGTTGAAGGCGGCCACGCTGGCGACGATCAGCATCTTCCACCATCGGTAGACGAACCTGTGATTCGCGCGCTCCCAGATGACGATTCCCGCGACCAGGATGATGCCGCCGATCAGGATCTTGAGGGCGGTCTCCGAGATGCTCAATGCCACCCTGACCCCGATCAGAGCCCCGATGATGCTGCATCCCGCGAGCGTCAGGGCGATCCGGGGATGCGCCGAGCCCTTCCGCAGTGAGACGTTGCCCGCCTCGGAATGGAACAGGACGGACCCGAATCCCGTCAGCAGCTGGGAGACCAGAATGTCCGGAACGACGTCGAGCGGTTCGTAGCCCATCACCAGCAGGATCGGCGTGAGCGTCGTTCCGTAGCCCATCCCGAGACTGCCGTCCGCCAGTCCGCAGAGGAAACAGACGAGCACGATGATCGCGGTGTCCAGCCCCGGATCCCTGATGTACCGCCGCGACAGAAGAACGAGAGCTGCGACGACCCCGACGGTCCAGACGGCGCTCAACAGCGCGTAGCGGGCCCGGCGCGGGGACCAGAAGCGACGGGACCCCTCCCCCGTGGATGACGCGCCCATACTCATGCCTCGCAGATCAGGGCCGGGGGATGGAATCGGCCCCGGCGCCGACACGATCCCGACCGTTCCGCCGACCGGGAACCCTGTCGGCGTTCCTGTTGAAACGACCGATCAAGAAACCGCCCGAAGGGACCCGCACTTCGGGACGCAAATCCGGATCCGGGGTGTCAGGGGCGGGCGACGGTGCGCAAGGTTTCCGCGGTCCGATCCGGACGCCGGCCGCCGGCCGGCGGTCTCACGCCTCGAAAGAAGGCACGGGACCCGTCGAACGATTCGCCTCTCCCGACGCGGTCGTCCGCGTACGGGGCGCCTTCGCACGAACATCGCGTTCTCTCCCTTTTCGAAGTACGACTGTCGACCTCCGTGAAGAATCGGCGGTAGAATACGCGGTTGCTTTCCCCTTCGCAAGGCAGGGGGGTTGCCCGGGCGGAATCCCGCCCGCGGGCGCCGGTTCGATGCGCCTCGGAGGAACGACCGGCCCCCCGTTCACGGAACGCAACGAGGGAGGGGACGAAATGGGCAGGGACGCCAGGATCCTGATCACCGACGGGCTCCATCCGGAGGGGGTTCGTCTCTTCGAGGAACACGCCTTCGTGCCGGTGATCAAGAAGGGACTCGATCGCGAGGCCTTCCTGCGGGAACTCGAGACCGGCGGGTACGTCGCCCTGGTCCTGCGCAGCGCCACGAAACACCTGCGCCCGGGCGCCGTCGACGACCGTCTCCGCAGGGCGCTGGAAGGGGTTTCGGTGGTCGTGCGCCAGGGAGTCGGCGTGGACAACATCGACATCCCCGAGCTGAGCCGCCTCGGCGTCATCGTCCAGAACACGGCCGGATCGAACAACGAAAGCGTCGCCCAGCTCGTCTTCAGCTACATCCACCACCGCTTCGACGCGGTCGAGGTCTACAACCGGGAAACGATCCGGGGGCTCTGGACGAAGGGCGCTCACACGCGCCGGGAACTGCGGGGCACCTCCCTGGGGATCATCGGCCTCGGACACATCGGGCTGCGGGTCGCCGAGATCGCCGCGGCATGGGAGATGCGCGTCTGCGGATACGACCTGCGCCGCGAGGCCTGCATCCTCGCCCACGAACGCCACGGTGCGCGCATCGCGGATTCGCTCGAGGAAACCTTCGAATGCGACATCGTGACCGTCCACGTGCCCGGAACCGACAAGACGCGCGGACTGGTGACCGAGGACCTGGTCGACCGCATTCCCGCCGGGGGACTCTTCATCAACACCTCGCGGGCGTTCATCGCGGACGAATCGATGCTCTACCGGCTCGTCGAACGCCGGGCCGCCGAGGGCCGCCCCCTCCACCTGGCGCTGGACGTCTTCGCCGAGGAACGCGCCCTCTCCGAACCGCGCGTCCCGGAATCGATCGCCGAATACGTCTGCCTCACGCCCCACATGGGCGCCAGCACCCCGGAGGCCCAGCAGCGCGGCGCCGTGATGGCCGCGCGCCAGGTGATCGATCTGCTCGAACGGGGCATCGTCCTGAACGCCCTGAACTGCCCCCGCCTCGAAGAGGATTCCCTGCCCTACGTGGAACTGGCCGACCGGATCGCCACCCTGGCCGCCGGTTTCTTCGAGGATCTGCCCGACAAGGTCGAACTGACCCTCTACGGCGAGACCGCGCGCTTCGAGGAAGGGATCCTGCTCGGCATGAAAGCCGGTCTCGTCCAGCCGAAACGGGGCGCCCTCACCGAACGGATCCCCACGGCGGACTACCTCCTGGCGCAACGGGGCCTGGTCACCGAGCGCCGCACGCCCGACCGGCGCAAGGAAACCCAGCCCGCCTACGAACGGGCGGTGACGCTCGATTTCATCCACGAGACCGGGCCGCTGGAACGGGTCAGCATCCGGGGCCGGATCAACTACCTGCGCAAGCCCGAACTGCAACGGATCGACCTCTACGACCGCGCGAACCGGGAGCTGCCCGCGTTCCGTTCGTATCACCTGGAGTTCCCCCTGGAAGGGGACGTCGTCCTGCTGGAGATCGCCGAGGATCAGAAGACCGCCCTCGGCGCCGCGTGCACCTTTCTCGGCCTGGAGAAGGACCGCGACATCTGGCGCACGGGGCAGAGCGTCCATCACGGCGACGGGACCCGTCCGGCGACCGCGCTCTTCCTCCTGCGGCTCGATCGTCCCCTGGACGAAGAAGACCTCGCCGAAATCCGCGCCGGCGCCATCCGCGTCCCGCGAAGAGACGGCGCGCCCGTCCCCCTTTCCGTCGCCAACGCCTTCTGCCGACGACTCGGTTGAGCGCCGTCCCGCCGGCCTCGGGCCTCCGTCCTCCCCCCGCCCCGCGCCCCGGTGCGCCCTTTCCCCGCGCCCGGGAAGAAGGTAGATTCCTTCCCCCGGCCGGCCGACGGACGGAAACCGAAACGAGGAGATTCCCGCCGATGCCGCAGATCAAGGACCGCAAGACCGTCTATCTCTCCGGACCGATCATGGACGTCCACGAGGGGGAAGCCCGCCTCTGGCGGGAAGAGGCCATTCGACGGCTCGCTTCCCACTTCGACCTGCTCGACCCCATGCGCCGCGATTTCAAGGACCGCGAGGTCGACAGCGCCAACGAGATCGTCGAATTCGACCTGCAGGACGTGCGCGACGCCGACATCCTCCTGGTGAACTACTGCAAACCCAGCATCGGCACCGCCATGGAGGTCTTCTACGCGGGGCACGACCTGGGCAAGTTCATCGTGGCCTTCTCCCCCTTCCCCTTCCACGAATGCAGTCCCTGGATGGTGCGATACTGCACCAAGATCCTCCCCTCGCTGGAAGAGGCCTGCGACTACATCCATCGCCATTTCCTCTGACCCGCCCGAGGGCCCGTCCCGATGCCCGATCGCCCGATCGTCCGGATCCGACGTACGGCGCCTTCGTACGAAGACCGCGTCGAACGCGACACGGCACGGCTGCTCGACGACCTCGGATTCCGCGTCCGGAACCGGCGGGTCCTCATCAAGCCGAACCTGGTGACCGCCGCCCCGGCCTACAGCGGAATCACGACCCACGTTTCCCTCTGCCGCGCCGTGATGGACCGGCTCGAGGACTGCGAGGTGACCATCGCCAACGACACCCGCGCCGGCCTGGAACGCAACGGCTACGTCGAGCTGGCCCGGGAACGGGGGGCGCGGGTCGTCGCCTTCGACGAACTGCCGATGCGCGACATCGTCTTCGCCGAGGTGCCGGACCCCGTCGTCTTCCCGCGGATCCCCGTCGGCCGGCCCGCCCTGGAAACGGATTTCGTCGTCAGCATCGGCAAGCTGAAGATCCATTCCCTGGCCCAGGTGACCCTGACCCTGAAGAACCTCTTCGGGCTCGTGCCGACCCGGCGGCACCGCGTACGGATCCATCCGTCGATCCAGGAAGCCCTCGCGGACATCCTCTCCGTCGTCTCCCCGGATTTCGGCCTGGTCGACGGCGTCATCGGCAACACCCGCTTCGAGGTCGCCAGCCACCCCATCAGCCACGGCCTGCTGCTCGGCGGATGGGATCCCCTCGCCGTGGACGCCGTCGGCGCCCGATGCATGGGGTTCGATCCCGCGGAGATCGTGCACCTGCGCCGGATCGCCGGGCGCGCCGGCCGCGACCTCGCCGACGTGGAGATCCGGGGTCCCGATCCCGGGGAGGTCGCCCTCTCCTATCGGCGCGGATCCCCCCTGCTGCGCACGGTTCAATCCGCCTCGGCCGCGATCACCCGGCCGCTGGCGCGGCGGGCCTTCCGCGAACGAGGTCGATCCGGTTGAACCTCCGCAAGCGGCTCCGCGCCCCCGGCGCGAGGATGCAAGAAAAAACGAAAAGAGAGACGTTCCGCCCGTGAAACCGAAGAAAACAGAAGACGCCCGAGGGGCCGCCGGAAACGCCGGCGCCGACCCGATCCCCCCCGCATCCCGCCCGGCGCGGCGTCCCGGAGACGGTCTCGGCGGGGTCGATTTCGACCGGACCCCGTTCACCGTCGCCTGGGAGGTCACCCGCGCCTGCGCCCTGAAATGCGTTCACTGCCGCGCCGCGGCCCAGCCGCACCGCGATCCCCGCGAGCTCACCACCGAAGAGGGATTCCGCCTGATCGACGAACTGGTGGAAATCGGCGGTCCGATCCTCATCTTCACCGGCGGCGATCCGATGATGCGTCCGGATCTCTTCACCCTGATCGCCCGGGCGCGCGATCGCGGGCTGCGGGTCGCCTTCTCCCCGAGCGCGACGCGCATGGTCACCCGCGACCGGCTCGCGCGCGCCCGGGACGCCGGCGTCAGCCGCACCCATATCAGCCTCGACGGCGGTTCCGCGGAGACCCACGACGCCTTCCGGAGGTCGCCGGGATCGTTCCGCCGGTCCCTGGAGATCATGGACGATCTCGCGGCCCTGGGCATGTCGCTGCAGATCGGGTGCACGGTCACCCGGCGCAACCTGCACGAACTCGACGCGGTCGCCCGGCTCGCCGCCGAGCACGGCGCGGTGATGCTGAATCTCTTCTTCCTCGTTCCGGTCGGCCGGGCCCTGCGCGAGGACATCATCTCGCCGGAGGACCACGAACGGGTCTTCCACTGGATGTACGACCTGGCCCGGCGCGCCCCCTTCGACGTGCGATCGACCGCGGCGCCCCACTACCGCCGCGTGGTCATCCAGAGGCGGCGGGCCGAGCGGGCGTCCGAAACGCAGGCGGAGGCGGAGCGGCCGATGCATCTCACCGGCGCCGGCTACAGCTTCCGGGACGGTCTGGGACAGTCGACGCGGACGAAGGGCGTCAACGACGGCAACGGGTTCGCGTTCATCAGTCACGTCGCCGACGTCTGCCCCTCGGGGTTCCTCGACCTGCCCGGGGGCAACCTGAGGGAACGCTCCTTCGTCGACATCTACCGCAACTCGGAGCTCTTCCGCTCCCTGCGCGACTACGACCGGATCCACGGGAAATGCGGGGTCTGCGATTTCCGCGACGTCTGCGGCGGTTCCCGCGCCCGCGCCTACGGGGTCACCGGCGACATGTTCGCCTCGGATCCCTATTGTGCCTACGTGCCCCCGGCCCGGCGCGGGACCGGGGCGTCCGGACCGCCGCAGGCCCGTTGAACGATCCCCGGAGGAGACGCACGGGTCGTCGCGCCGAACTCGCTTCGCACCGATTCCGGGGTAGGATTGCGGCGCGTCTGCGGCCGCGGGTTTTCCCGGGAGAAGAATCGGCATGCCGACATCCACGACGAAGAAGAGAATCACGGACACCGACCGCGTTTTCCGGGCGCTCGCCGCGGAGATGCGCCGGTCCACGCAACGGCTCCGGCTGCCCCACGAGCGCCGTCCCTATTTCATCAGCTACCTGCTGCGCGACGTGCTTTCGGCGAACGTCTGGGCGAAGTACGGCGCCCTGTTCCATTCCGGCGCGCACCGGACCCGGCGGGTCTACGCCGAGGTGCGCGTCGGCAGCCGGCGGTTCGACCAGGTCGTCGAGGGCGGCCTGAAGACCGATCTGAAGGAACTCGATTCCTACGAATGGCTCGACGCCCCCCTGGAAAACGACGTCGATGCCCTCCGGTACAGCCTCTGGAAACTGACGGAACTCAAGTACGAAGAGGCCCTGCACCAGTACTACGAGAAACGGCGGCGGCTCGTGAACGAACGGCTCGTCCAGGTGCCGTCGAGTTTCTCCGTCGAACCGCGGATCCGCAGGATCGGCCGGCTGTCGCGCCGGAAGATCCCCGTCGCCGACTGGGAAGACCGCGTCCGCGAATACTCCGCGATGTTCAAACATTGCCCGGACATTCTCGATCCGTACGTGCAGATCCGCGCCAACCGCGTCCGCCGCTACTACCTGAACAGCGAGGGATCGCGTTTCCTCACCGAGGACTGGTACTACGAGCTGATCCTCTGCGGATGGACCCTCAGCCCCGAGGGCGTCTACCTGAACCGCACCATCGTCCACGCCTGCCGCAGCCCGCGGGAATGGCCCGACCGCGACGGCGTGGCCGCGGAGATCGACCGGCTCATCCGTTCCCTGCGCGATCTGCGCCGAGCGGAGGTGATCGAGCCGTACTCCGGCCCCGCGCTCCTTCACCCGCCGGCGGCGGGCACCTTCTTCCACGAAACCCTGGGACACCGGCTCGAAGGCGAACGGCTCCTGTCGGAGACCGAGGGACACACCTTCAAGGGCCGCGTCGGGTCCCGGATCCTGCCGGACTTCCTGTCGATCGTCGACGATCCCACCCTGGAATCGTTTCGCGGCCGGAGCCTCTTCGGCCATTACACCGTCGACGACGAAGGCGTCCCGCCCTCCCCCGTCACCCTCGTCGAGAAGGGACGGCTCAAGGCCTTCCTGCTCTCCCGCACCACGGTGCCGGGGTTCCGCAAGTCGAACGGTCACGGCCGGCACGCCGAGTACGAGGATCCGATGGCCCGCATCGGGACGCTGATCGTCCGGACCTCCGAACCGGTTCCCCCGGCCCGTCTGAAGGAACGCCTTCTCGAAGAGGTCCGACGACAGGGGCGCGAGTACGGCCTGATCATCCGGGACATCGAAGGCGGGGAAACCGATACCGAAAGCTACAACTTCCAGGCCTTCAAGGGACGTCCCTCGGAGATCTACCGGGTCGATCCGGACACCGGAGAGGAGACCCTGGTCCGCGGCGTCGAGTTCATCGGCACGCCCGTCTCGAGCCTGCAACGGGTGCTGGCCGCCGGGGACGATCCCGAGGCGTTCAACGGATACTGCGGCGCGGAATCCGGGTACGTCCCGGTTTCCTCGATCTCCCCCAGCATCCTGCTCTCGGAAATCGAGCTGCAGCGCAGCGACCACCGGCGGTACCGCGAACCGATCCTCCCTCCGCCCTGGCGGAACTCCGCCCGCCGGTGACCGGGTCTCGGCATTCGGCGCATGACCGGCGGGATGGCCTCGGCGGGGAAATCTGGTACCTTTCCCGCGGGGTCCCGTTCGATGCCCGATCGGCGCCCCGGAGGAAGATCCGATGCCCGCTCCGTTCGAACCCTATGTCCGCAGGGAAGAACCGGGGGAACGGTGGTACTGCCGCTGCACCCGATCGAAGAACCAGCCCTACTGCGACGGATCCCACAAGGGAACCGAATTCGAACCGATCCGCGCGGTCATCGACCGCGAGAAGACGGTCGCCTGGTGCGCCTGCCGCCGGTCGGCCGCCCTTCCCTTCTGCGACGGCACCCATGCCCGGCTCAACGCCGAGGCCGCCGCGAATCCGGACGAGACCTCCTGACCCCGGCGCGCACCCGATGCCGAACCGCGCCCAGCCCGCCCTGCCCCGATTCGAAGCGGGAATCGATCGGCTCCTGCGCTCGCTGCTCTCCCTGCCGACCGGTCCCTACCACGAATCCGCGATCGCATCGCTCGTGCTCCGCCATGTCCGGCGCATGGGACTGGACGTCGAACGCGATTGCCACGGCAACCTCCTGGTGCAGTACCGGTTCGGCCGGGCCTCGGGATCGCTGGGATGGATCGCCCACATGGATCATCCCGCCCTGGAGACCGTCCCCTGTCCCGACGGGAAAGGCGCCTGCGCCCGCTTCCTCGGATTCCTCCGGCCCGAGTATCTCCGCGGGGCCTCCCTGCTCGTCGCGGACGGACGCCGCGAGCGCCGAAAGACCCGGGTCGTCTCCGTGCCGACCCGCGGATGGCCGGCGACGAAGCTCGTCCGGCTCGACCCGGAAACCGCGCCGGAACCGGGCACCCTTCTCGTCTTCGACCTGCCCGATTACGAACGCTCCGGCAGCCGGATCCGGGCGCGCCAATGCGACGACCTCGCCGGCGTGGGCGCCGTCCTGGCCATGTTCCGGGAGCTGATCCGCCGGAAGGTCCACGGCGAGGTCTGGGGCATCTTCACCCGGGCGGAGGAAGAGGGGTTCATCGGCGCGATCGGCCTGGCCGACGCCGGTATTCTCGCGCCGGAACAGCCGCTGATCTCGGTCGAGTGCAGCGCCGAACGTCCCACCGCGCTCCTCGGCAAGGGGTTCGTCGTCCGGGTCGCCGACAGGATCCTGAACTTCGATCCGGCGACGACCCGCGCCCTGACCCGCATCGCCGCGGAACTGGCCGCCGAGGACCGCACCTTCCACTGGCAACGGGCCCTGATGGACGGCGGCATCTGCGAGGCCTCCGCGCTTCTCGCCGCCGGCTACCGCACGGGCGCCGTCTGCGTCCCGTTGCGCAACTACCACAACATGGGCGAGGAAGGCCGGCTCGCCCCCGAGATCATCTCGCTGCAGGATCTCGCCGGCCTGGTCCGGTTCATGGTCGAGGTCTCCGGACGACGCCGGGAATTCGACCAGGCGCTCCCGGCGATCCGCCGCCGCTTCGAGAAACGAACCGCATCGGCCCGGCGCCGCCTCGTCCTGGGAACCGGAGACGCATCCTCGGAAGGCTGATCCGCCGCCTCGATCCCGACGGTTCCCGGGACGCAAACGGGCCGGCGCGCGGGGGGGCGATCGACGCCTTGCCGCCCTACGATCGGAAGCGCCGGCGGATCCGCGCCGCCGCGATCCCCGAGGCGAGAAGAACCGGGACACACGGTTCCGGGACGATCGGGATGGTCGTCTCCAGATCGTCGCCCGACCGCCCGTCCAGCCCCAGCAGTTCCCCCACCAGCACGCTGCCCGGTTCGGAAGGATCGATCGCCGTGAACTCGAGCGGGCCCGGCACCTGCCACCCGTCGTCCGCCGGGTTGTAGACCTCGTTGTACCAGAGACGGTCCGGATCCCAGAACCGCACGATCAGCGGTTCCCCCTCCAGGTCCGCCGCTTCCACGTCCGTCCGCACGCTGAACCGTCCCGGCAGCTCGGCTTCCGCGACCCCTTCCAAGCCGTCGCCGACCGTCGCCGCGGCAAGCAACTCGTAGTTCGGATGATCGTACCCGCGATCGGGGTGCTCCGGATCGAACCCCCGTTCCGGCCCGCGGATCCGCTCGGCCGCCGCCTCGATGTCGTCCCCCACCCACGCAAGCAGTTCCAGGAGCGCGCCGTCCCCGATCACGTCCGGTTCCCCCGCCGACAACGCCTCCCCGAACCGGTCGGCGAGCCGGCCCGTCTCGGAGAGGAACGACCAGAAAATCGTCGTCGCCCTTCCGGACGATCCCGCCATGACCAGAAGAAAGATCCCGAAGAACGTCGCCGCAACCCTCTTCGTGGCGTTCATGAGCCCGTTTCTCCTTCCGCAATCAGGCCTTCACCGCTCGCCGTAGGGAAGATCCCGGAACCAGGATTCCGCCCCCCCCGCCTGCCGGTTGAGGAAACAGGCGCCGCCCGC
>CAYNBQ010000092.1:0-13560 GCA_964395275.1 uncultured Verrucomicrobiota bacterium | reverse complement strand
TATGCGACGGGGCGGGCTCCCCCGTCTCCCGGGTCGGCGAACCGCGGGGCGCGCGCCGCTCCGGAATCGGGAAGAGAGCAAAGACACAACGGGCGCGGGAAGCGCTCCGAAGGGAAAACGAGAAGAAAGACGTTGATACCCGACGGTTTCACTTCGACCCACACCCCGGCCGCGCCGTCGTTCGGGTCCCCTCCCCGGTCAAACGCGCCCGGGGCGGCTGACGGGCCTTCCCCTCCGGGGCACGCGGGATCGGCGCCTTCTCGCCCCGCCGGCAACGCGTCTCGCAGGACGGAGGACGGCGGCGGCGAATCCCCGGAGAATTCAGAAGACGGGCGGGGAACCGTGGTGGTGAACCAGGCGCCAGGAACCGTCTTCCCGGAGCAGGAAGAAGTTCGTCGCCTGGACGGAACAGCGCCGGATCCCCCCGTCGACGGAGAAGGACGCCCGCTCGACGCAGACGACCAGCGCGGTCCGGTCGATGACAGTCACCGAGGGATCCCGGATCTCGATCTCCAGGTAGCGGACGCGCGAAAAGAAATCCTTCCAGTAGGCCCGCACCGCCGGCCACCCGACCGCGGCTTCCCGTCCCGGATGGACGCAGAGCACCTGCAGATCCTTCACCCAGAGCGATTCCATCGCCTCGAGATCCCGGGTTTCCATGGCGCGGTAAAAGGCCGCGTTCGCCCGGCGGACCGCTTCTTCCTCGGATGCCAGAGGTCCTTTCAATGCTTCCGTCCCCCTCCCGGTTCCCTCGGATTTCCCTCCGGGCTCACGGCGATCCCGAACCCCGGCGCCGCTGGATCTCGTCCCGTTCGTAGAAGAGCCGCACCCCCGGTTTCTCTCCGGCGGTCCCCACGATCTCCATTGCCTTCTGCAGGGCCCGACGCGTCGAGACCAGCACCCCGTCGCGCGCATGAAAGATCGAATCCCGCCCGAGACGGTCCGCCAACCCGGATCGTTCCAGGATCTGCATGACCCGATCCCCGATTCCGCAGAGAAGCAGGTGCTGTCCGCGGCTCTTCAGGTACGTGTGCAAGTTCGAGAGCGCAACCAGCCCGGAGGTGTCCAGGTACCGGGCCCCGCGCATCCGCAGGATGATCACCCGGATGTCGGGATCCCGGGCGAGCCGCCGGATCTCGTTCTCGAAGACGTCCGCGGCGCCGAAGAAAAGGTCCCCTTCCACGTGGATCAACGCGATCTGGCGCACGCTCCGTTCCGACGGACCGTGGATCTCCCGGAACCCGTTGGTCTGCTCCTCGATGCTGTATTCCCTCAGGTAAGGGGCGCTGGCGCGTTTCAGGAAGAGGACCAGGGAAAGGCCGATGCCGCAGTAGATGGCCGTGTCCAGGCGGAAGAGCAGCGCGCAGAGGAACGTCAACGACCAGACCGCCGCGTCGGATTTCGTCGTACGAAACGACAGGACCACCCGGTCGAACCGGAGCATCCGCAGCGCGAGCACGATCACCAGCCCGGCCAGCCCCGCCCGGGGGATCCAGCGGCCGACGTCGCCCAGCAGCAGGACCATGCTCATCAGGAAGACCGAGGCGAACACCCCCGCGAACCGCGTCCTGCCGCCCGAGGCGTAGTTCGTGAACGAACGCACGAAGGAGCCGGTCGACGGCATGCCCCCGAAGAACCCCGCCATGCCGTTCGCCAGTCCCTGGGCCACCAGTTCCTGGTTCGACGAGATCTGCTCGCCGGAAAGGGCCGCGATCGACTTGGAAATCGAGAGCGAACTGACCGCGCCGAAAAGCGCCACGGCCAGGGCCGAGGCCATCACCTCCGGCACCAGTTCCGCCGCCTCCCGGCCGAACGTCAGCGCGGGAAACGACCTGGGAATGGATCCCACCACGTGGATCCGATCTTCCCAGCCGAACAGGGCCACGGCCGCCGTCACGCCGGCCAGGGCGATGATCGCCCAGGGCACGCGGCGGCTGATCCGGTCCCCCAGCAGGAGGACCGCCATCACCGAAACCCCGAGCCCGATCTCGAGAAACCGAACGTCGCCGATCTGCCGCACCGTGGCCGCCAGGGATGCGGGAAGCCGCGAGATGCCCGCCACGTCCAGACCGAGCAGAGGACCGATCTGCGTGCCCGTGATCACGATCGCCGCGCCGCTGACCAGGCCGAAGAGAACCGATTGCGAGATGAACTGGCCGATGTTCCCGAGCTTCAGGATCCCGAAGAGCAACTGCCACAGCCCCACCCCGATGCAGAGGGCCGCGATGAACGGGCCCGGCGAATCCCCCCACCCGGAATGACTCAGAATGCTGCCGACCACGATCGACATCACCGACGGCCCGGTCACCATGTGCGCCGACGAACCGAAGAGCGACGCAAAGAATCCCGCCACGATCGCCCCGTACAACCCGTAGACCGCGGGCAACCCCGCCACCAGGGCGTAGGCCATCGACTGCGGCAGGGCGACCAGGGCGACCGTCAGGCCGCTGACCAGGTCCGCCCGCAGCCGCCGGCCGTCGTATCCCGGCAACGTGTCGAGAAAGGGCAGCCACCCCTGGAGCGACCCCAGGGGTTCCAGATATTTCTTGATTGCAACAGGAACCATCCGTCCTCCGGCGGGAGGATCTCCGAATCAACCCGCCCGCGCCGCCCGCACGAAGGCGCGCACCCTGCGCGGATCCACCGGGTTCGTCGTCACGCCTCCGCGCTTCAGCGCGGTGCCCACGATCACCCCCTGCACCCGTTCCAACAGCGATCGCACCGTCGCCGTGCGCACCCCGCTGCCCGCCCACAACGGCGTGTCCGGCGCGGCGCGGCGTACGGCTTCGATCACGGCGGCGTCGGCCGCCTCCCCCGTTGCCGGACCGGTCACGATCAGTCCGTCCGCAAGGGAACGCTCGACCAGGTCGGCCGCCGCCCGCCCCGGATCCGCATCCCCGAGGGGCACGGCGTGCTTCACCAGCACGTCGGCCAGGATCCGGACCCCCGGCGCCCAGGCCGCGCGTTCGCGCAGCAACCGGAACGCGTCCGATACGACGATCCCCTGGTCCGTCAGCATCGCTCCCGCCAGTACGTTGACCCGGATGAAGTCGGCTTCGCAGGCCGAGGCGATTCCCAGCGCCGCACGGGCGTCGTTGCGCAGGACGTTGACGCCGAGCCATGCCCGGGGGAACCGTTCGCGGATCCGGCACGCCACCCGCGTCATGCAGGCCACCGTGACCGGCGGCACCGACCCGGCGGAGAAGGGAACATCGCCGTAGTTCTCCACCACCAGGCCGTCCATGCCCCCTTCCATCAGGGCGCGTGCGTCGGCCAGGGCCGCCTTCTCGATGCGTCCGACGTCTTCCACATGCCGCGGGCTGCCCGGCAGGGGACGGAGATGCACCACCCCGATCAGCTCCCCGTCCCTGGCTCCGGAGGTTTTCTTCATGGAAAGGGCTCCCCGTCCGGCAGCCTGCCACAAGCGACGGCGTTCATGAAGCGCGGGTTTCGGCGAGCCGCATCCCGCCCCCGTCCCGGACCGCGCACCGCCCCTTGTCACGAGCGGTCTTTCGCCCTACGGTAGAGGATGTCGCCCGGGAAGCGAGTCGCCGATGGATCGCCCGAGAAAAGAGACCGCGTTCACCCTGATCGAGCTGCTGGTGGTGATCGCCATCATCGCCATCCTGGCCGCCATGTTGCTGCCCGCGTTGCAGGGTGCCCGAAACAAGGCGAAGGAAACGGTCTGCAGGAACAATTTCAAACAGATCGCCCTGGCCTTTCATCTCTACGTCGGCGACAGCGACGGTTGGATGCCCGTCCACCACACCTCCTCCGGCGACATCGTCTGGACCGATCAGCTCCTGGTCTACGCCAAGGATCCGGCCGTCATGTGGTGCCCGATGGCGCCCACCTACGCCCGCTGGGACGGCAGGAACACCCTGCGCTGGAATTCCGCCTTCTCGTACGGAATCAACGACTGGGGCTTCTTCGACGTCAGCGGACGCGGAATCGGCGGCGTGCGGGATCCGTGGAATCCGAAGCTCGGGGCGCACAAGATCTCGGAGGTGGCCCGCGAGAGCGACATGATCGCCTTCGGCGACAGCACGGTGAACTTCGTCTTCGACACCTGCATCGATCCCCTGGAAATCGACGAGCTGCCCGCCGACCGCCATCGCCGCGGCACCCACATCCTCTTCGTCGACGGACACGTCGACTGGTTCCGCCAGGACGAGATCGCCACCAGCAAGGTCAAGCGGAACAAGAAGGTCCGGCGGATGTGGAACATCGACCACAAGAAGTAGAAAGGACGCCCGCCGGATGAACCCGCGTTCCTCTTCCGGAAAGGCCCCCGTATGGATCGGCATCGTCGCCGTGCTCGTCATCGCCGCAGCCGGATTCATGATCGTTCGGCAGAGCCGTTCCGGAGAGTCGCAGGGCGGCGATCCCAGGGAGCTGGTCATCATCTGCGCCGAGTGCGGCCACCAGTTCTCCATGAGCGGCGAAGACTACGCGGAACAGCTCGCCGCCAGTCCGAACCACCTCGGCGTCCGCTGTCCGCAGTGCGGGAAATACGCGGCGCGCGTTGCGTCGAAATGCGTCAATCCCGACTGCGGCAGGTATTACCTGCGCCCCGGGCCGGACGGCCGGGGAAGCTCGAAATGCCCCTACTGCGGCACCCCCCGCACCGGGGTCGAGTAGTCCGGCGGTCTTTCGCTCCTTCCCCGCCGGGACACGCCGCCGTCAGCCTTTCCTGCGCACGGCGATCGTCCGGATCGAGAAGGGACCGTACGGCACTTCGATCTCCCGCGCATCGATCCGCCGCACCGGGAAAAGCCGGGTCGGTCTCTCCAGCAGATCGACCGCACGGGCCTCTTCCAGTTCGAATCCGAACCGCAGCCGGGCCGCCCCGCGCCGGCCCCAGGCATCGTAGAAGCGGACGATGATCCGCCCGTCGCCGTCTTCCGCCGGCTTGACCGCTTCCACGACCACGTTCGGATCCTCCACCGATAGAAGGGACCCGGTCGGCGGCGCCGCGCCTCCGTGACGCTTCTCGAGGGCGGCCCGCATCGGAACGTTCAATTCGTAGGCGGCGCGGATCACGCCGCCGGCGCGGTAGTCCCCCGGATGCGGGAAGAGACTGTACGTGAACTCGTGGGTCCCGCGGTCGGCCTTCGGATCGGGAGAGGTCGGCGCCCGCAGCAGGGAGATTCCCATCACGTTCCCGTGCACGCTGTGCCCGTACTTGCAGTCGTTCATCAGGGCCACTCCGTAGTCGGCCTCGTGCAGGTCGACCCACTTGTGCGCAGGCGCCTCGAACCGGGCCCAGTCCCACGAGGTGTTGAAATGCGTCGGCCTCTCCGCGTTGCCGTACTGGATCTCGTAGGTCGCCCGTCCGCTGTGCACCTCGACGGGGAAGAGAACCCGCAGAAGGCGCCGTTCCTCGTCCCAGTCGACGCGCGTGACGAAATCGATGCGCCGGCTGTCCCGCCGGATCTCGATCTTCTGCCGCAGGAACGAACGGTCGCCGACGGGGCGTTCCACCAGGAGGGCCGCACGCCAGGGACCGCGTTCCACGACGCGGATCTTCGCGGGACGTTCGTCCCGCAGGGGTTTCTCCAGGTAGAAGACGTCGATGTCCCACGCGTCGAAGTTGTTCGGCCGGTCTTCGGACAACACCAGGTCGTTCGCCGGCCGTCCCTCCGCCAGGATCTCCCGGTCGCGTTCCTTGTCGTAGACGCGGATGAGCCGACCCCGCTCGTCGACCTCGATTCGGAGCAGGCCGTTCTCCAGGAACCCGCGCCCGGCGCGGGCGGCGGCCCGAATCCTCCGCGGCGGTTTCCCCTCCGGATCGAGATCGAGCACGACGTGGCCCAGCGAGGGCGCGCCTTCCACGGGCAGGAGCACCCTGTCCCCTTCGAAAGGATCCCTCACCCGTTGCACGGGCAGGACCGCCCCGCCCGGCGAGGCCACGGATTCCGCCCCGGCAACCGTTTCCGCCGGAAGATCGAGCCATCCGGAACGGTCCCACGACAGGGTGTTCCAGACCACCAGCGGACGGCGGGCGGAGCGGGTGTCGACCGAGGCCGCCCAGCGGCGCATCGCATGGTTCCGCACCCCCTCGCCCAACGTCCGGACCTCCTCATACTGACGGCGGGAATCCTCGTAGACCCAGCCGATCGACGATCCCGGAATGATGTCGTGGAACTGGTTCAGCAGAACGAGCTTCCAGGCGCGGTCCAGCGCCGCCGCATCCTTCCTCCGCACCGGACGCCCCGACAACGCGGCAAGAATCTCGGCGTCGCGCAACAGGAACTCGCTCTTGCGGTTCGCCCTCTTGTTCCGCGCATGGGTCGTATACGTGCCCCGGTGAAGTTCCAGGTAGAGTTCTCCGACCCAGACGGGGAGATCCCGGGCCTCGTCCAGCGCCCGGCGGACGTACCGGCCGATCGGTTCCATCTCGAGCCGCGGAAGACCTTCCAGGTCGCGGCACCTGCGGAACGACTCCAGCATCTCCTCCTCGGGACCGCCTCCGCCGTCGCCCCACCCGAAAACGTAGAGCCAGCGGCGGCACCGATCGGCCTCGGCGAAGCGTTCCGAGGCCGCGCGCAGCTCCGAGGGGGTCATCAACCCGTTGTAGTTGTTCGCGGGAAGGAAGTGGCTGAAGATGCGCGTCCCGTCGATCCCCTCCCACCAGAAGCTGTGGTGCGGAAAGACGTTGAACTGGTTCCACGAGATCTTCTGCGTGATGAACGTGTCCAGGCCGCACTGCGCCAGGATCTGCGGCAGCGCCGCGCTGTACCCGAAAACGTCCGGCAGCCAGAGGTAGCTCCCCGTGACCCCGAATTCCCGCCGGTAGAAACGCTGGCCGTGCAGGATCTGCCGCACGAGGGATTCTCCGGAGGTGACGTTGCAGTCGGCCTCGACCCACATCGCGCCGGCGGCCTCCCACCGTCCCTCCCGGATCCGATCCCGGATCCGTCGGTACAGCTTCGGATAGTATTCCTTGACGAATGCGTACAACTGCGGCTGACCCTGCTGATAACGGTATTCCGGGTACCGTTCCATGAGCCGCAGCACCGTCGAAAAGGTGCGGGAACATTTCCGCACGGTTTCCCGCAACGGCCACAACCAGGCGGTGTCGATGTGAGAATGCCCCGTGACGCTGACCCGCGCGGCCGACGCCTCCGACCGCAGCCGCAGTTCGTCCGCCAGCGCGGCGCGGGCCGCCGGCGCCGTCGCCTCGCAATCCTCCGGAATGAAGAGGTTCACCGCTTCGTTCAGCGCGTAACGGATCCGCGCGCGCCGCACGGAGTGTTCCGGCAGCGACCGCATCAGGTCGAACAGGACCCGCATGTCGTTGTACAACCCCCAGACCTCCTCGCGGACGACCCCCAGTTCCGCCGTGGAAAAGAGGGCCGGCTCGGCGCCGTGCTCGGCTCCGCCGTAGCCTTTCACTCCGAACAGGGCGTTGCACGCCGCCTCGACGAAGAGTTCCACCCGCTCGCCGCCGCGGGCCTTCCGCACGACGATCTCGCCGCGATGATGCTCCGGATTGAGGCCCCGGTACGGCATCCCGTCCTTCCAGAGGCACGCCTCCGAACCGACGTCGACGTGCAGCCAGACCGTCTTCCCCCGGACGGACGTCGGAAGACGCCCGCGGAACCGGAACCAGGCCGTGCTCCACGGAGGCCCCCACCGGAACCCGGGGCGGACCGGACGATACGAGGCCCCGACGGCTTCGTCGTAGGGAATCGGGTCCCGGGTCTGGTGCACGGCCGCTTCCAGGGAAACGACCGGTTCGAAGAAGAGTCGGCGAAGAACGTTCGTGACGAGGATCTCGATGCGGCGTTCGGTCAGCGACGGATGCTTCAGCATGGGGGCGGGCTCTCCTGAAAACCCCGTGCGGGGACTGGTTCGCCGGGATCGTAGTGAGATTCCGGGTCAGGGCAAGCGGCGATCGCCCCGCGGGACCCGGAAACCGTCGAACCACGGGCCGGGCGGATGATCCCGTCCGGCGCAGGAGCTGCTGGACGTCCGCGTCCGGTTCGCGATAGCCTCGGGCGATTCCCGAATCAATCGAACCATGCCCCGAGGGAGGTCATGCCATGGTTACCGCCATCGTCCTGATCCGCGCCAACGAACGCGAGATCCATCCCCTTGCGGAACGCCTCTCGGAGATCCACGGGGTTACCGAGGTCTACTCCGTCGCCGGGGAATTCGACCTGGTCGCCCTGGTCCGGGTGCCGCGCCTCGAGGATCTGGAAGAACTCGTCACCCGGCGGATCGCCCGCGAACCCGGGATCGAGCGCACCGAGACCCTGACCGCCTTCAAGGCCTATTCCCAGTACGATCTCGAACGGATCTTCTCCATCGGACTGCCGGAAGACGGCGCATCGGCCTGACCTTCCCGGGCCGGAGGATCGAACCCTCCGCCGGGCCGCCGCCCGGGGCACGACGGACCGCGAGCCTGCGTCCCCGCGCCGGTCGCGCTTCGCGCCCGCGATCTCGAACGGACTCGACGTTCCGGCGGCATCGGGAGTAAACAGCGGGGGGTCGACCGGGATCGAAAATCGCTTGCGGAGACGGGGGAGTCTCCACGGAAAGCGGCGAACGACGGATCGAATCGGACCCGAGCAGGGAGGAGGAAGGTTCATGCTCGCAGATCTCTCCAGGGCACGCGAAGGACGCAGTAAGAGAATCTCCAGCTTCGATCGCACGGGAGGCAACGCCGATGCGCTGCGGATCCCGGCAGGCAAGACGGCGAAGCTGGCCGACATCCGCGGCGCCGGCGTCATCCGGCACATCTGGGTGACCATCTCCTGTCGCCAGGATCCTCTCTATCTCCGGAAACTCGTGCTGCGCATGTACTGGGACGGCTCGGAACACCCGAACGTGGAGGCGCCGATCGGCGACTTCTTCGGGGTGGGACACGCGGCCGTCTCGTCCTACCAGTGCGCCGCGTTCCACATGTCGGCGAACGTCGGCTCCGAACACAACGCGGCGATGAACTGTTATCTGCCGATGCCCTTCGCGAAGCGGGCGCTGATCACCGTGGAGAACGAGTGCGAGGTCCCCGTCGAAGCGTTCTATTACTACGTCGATTACGACGAACTGGACGCGCTGCCGGAGGACGAGCTCCGGTTTCACGCCCAGTGGCGGCGGGAAAACCCCTGCCGTCCCCCGAAACACCAGGGATCGGATCCGAACATCAACCTGTCGGACCGGGACAACTACCTGATCCTCGAGGCGCGCGGGCGGGGGCACTACGTCGGATGCAACCTCAGCATCCACAACCTCTACGGCGGCTGGTGGGGCGAGGGCGACGACATGTTCATGGTCGACGGCCAGAAATGGCCCCCGGACCTCCACGGCACCGGTTCGGAGGACTATTTCTCGCACGCGTGGGGGATGCAGGTGCAGAACGCCTTTCTCTACAACGGCGTCTCGTATCACAAGCCGGGCCGACACCACTCGATCAACGAACGGATCACCGTCTACCGGTTCCACATCAACGAACCGGTGATCTTCCACAAGTCCCTGCGGTTCAGCATCGAGCACGGGCACGCCAACGACCGGTGCGACGACTACTCGAGCACCGCCTACTGGTACCAGACGCTCCCCCACAAGCGGTTCCCCGCCTTCCCGAAGGTCGAGGACAGGCTTCCCCGGGAAGACGTCGTCCTCTACCCGGTGGACACCCCGATTTCCCCTCCGGCGGGCCACAGTCCCTCGGGGACCGGCTACGACATGCGGCATTTCCGCAGGACGGGCCTGAAAACGCGGAAGAAATAGGGGGCGCCCGGGCCGAGGCCGCCCGGAATCCCGCTTGATTCAGGGGACGGATTCTGCTCTATTGGAGCATGGTAAGTCCCGCAAGGGTTCGCGGGGCCCCGTTCGGAATACGAAAGAGGGACGGTGCGGTCCCTGAAAAAGGAGGGCAGCGGATGATGAAGGTGGTTGCAGTTTTCGCCTGCCTGGCGGTGCTCGTTCTGGCGAGCGGCGCTTCGGCGGCGATCTTTTTCGACGACTTCGAGTCGTACGCGGACACGAGCGCCATGATGGCGTCGGGCGCGTGGGGCGACGACGGAGGCGCCAACGGAACGCTGATGACCTCCGGCGGGAATCCCGGCCAGTACATGGACCATCCCGCCGGCACCGTGGCCGCCCATGTGATCTCGCCGCTCTTCCCTTCGGACACCAAGCCGATCATCTGGGAATTCGACTTCCTGGATACCACGAACAGCAACAAGCGGGTGACCGGCGGACTGCGGGACAACGGGGGAGGCGCGGGTCTCAACTCGATCCTCGAGATGGGGCGCTACAACGCCAACTACGATCCCGAAAGCGGTGAGACCAGAGACGGTTACGGAATCCGAACGGTCTTCATCGGGGGCGATCCGGGCAACTGGGTCACCTTCCAGGGAGACCCGGCCGTGCAGGCGGGATGGCATCATTTCAAGGCCATCATCAAGGCCACGAGCATCCTGTTCGAACTCGACCTCGGCAAGGACGGGATCGTCGACGGCCAGCGCCTCGTGACGACCAGCGACACCTCCGGCATCGGATACAACATCCTGAGGCTGGGCGGTCCGTCGAACCTCAGTTCGACGGGCGGCGGCGCCGGGTTCGACAACGTGAGCATCGACCAGGTTCCGGAACCGGCCACGATCGGCCTTCTCGGAATGGCCGGTCTCGCCCTGCTGCGGCGCAAGCGACGCTGATCGGCGTACGACAACCCGAAAAACCGAAAACCCCGGGAACGGGATCCGGCGCAGGCCGGATCCCGTTCTCCGTTTTCCGGACCTTGCCGGGGTCGCCGGCCGCGGTATCCTCTCCGTGCGAAGGAAAGCACGATGGTCATCGGTCTGCTCGAACTGGATTTCAGCCTGCCCGGCGTCGTTTCCCTCAAGGAGAAACGGATGCTGTTGCGCAGCCTCAAGGACCGGGTCCGCAGGGGATTCAACGTCGCCGTGGCCGAGGTCGATTTCCAGGATCTCTGGCAGAGTTCGGGAATCGCGGTGGTCACCGTCTCCACCGACAGGCGCTCCGCCAACCGCCTGTTGAGCCGCGTGGTCGAACACGTGGAGAGGGCGCATCCCGA
The DNA here is from genome assembly GCA_964395275.1 of uncultured Verrucomicrobiota bacterium. GTDB lineage: Bacteria > Verrucomicrobiota > CALLYA01 > CAYNBQ01 > CAYNBQ01 > CAYNBQ01. The sequence continues at coordinate 2,516 of CAYNBQ010000092.1, read as the reverse complement.
CCTCGTCATCGATGACTACCGTATCGAGATCCTCTGAGGCCCCGGCCCGCCGGCGGCGCCGATCCGTCTGCGCCGCGGCCGGGATCGCCGTTTTTCTCCCGATCCTCGGCGGAGTCCTTTTCGCGGGATGCAGGACCGCCCCGAAACCCCGCGGCTTCGCCATGATGGCCAGCCGGATCGAGTCCGGCCCGCCCCGGCGCACGCCGCAGGGATGGGTCACCGTCCTGCCCCTGGGGCGCGTCACGGCCGAGCTGCGGGCGATCGGCGTCGATCCCGCCGACGTGACCCTCCGCGTCCAGGCGATCGACCGGTCGGGACCGGTCTCCGTGAAGGGAGGCGGCTCCTGGTACCGGGTCGATCTCGGCGGCGGCGCCGGCGACGATCCGAAGGGGAACCCCGCCGTCATCCTGCGGACGCCCACCGGCGATCCTTCCCTGCGCATGCGGTCCCAGATCCAGGTTTCCCTGCAACCGCCGGTCCTCGAGCCGGCCGAGATCATCGACCCCGAGGGGCTGCCGCACCACGGCGATCCCGATACGGTCGCCTCCTGGTACCCCGCCGGGGACGAACCCCTGGTCCGGGAGGTGGAAGACCGCCTTCGCCCGTTGCGCGACGCCGTCGTCCGCATCACCGGTCTCGAACCGACGACCCCCTTCGGCGTGGTCGGCGTACGATCCGAGGCGCCCACCCTCGTCGTTCCCGCCCCGGGGATCTGGCCGTATCGGATCGACCGCGACGACGTCGACCGCATGCTCCCGATCCTGGTCCACGAACTCGTCGAAACGACGCTCCACGACCGGATCCGGTTGCGCGAGGATCCCGACAACCGATGGATCTCCGACGGCCTGGCCGAATGGACCACCTTCCGGGCCCTGGAAACGACCCGGGAATGGTGCGCCCTGCGGTGGATGACCGCCCGTCATCTGCGCCTGGTCTGGAACGCCGGGGGACCGTTCACGTCGAATTACGATCTTTCCCGGTTCCACTGGACGCGCGACGTCCGCGGGGGAGACACGGAAACCTTCGGCGCCTCCATCCTCGAAGAACCCGCCGGCTATTCCCTCTCCCTCTTCTTCTGGATCGGGTTCGAGGAAGCATACGGGGCCGGAGCCGTCCGCGAGTTTCTCCGGCGAGCCCGGGACCTGCCGATCGCCGACCAGGAACATCTCCGGGCATTGATCGACGAGATCGCCGGCGAACCCGTTTCGCAAACGATCCGCGCGATGAACCTCGTGAAGGCGTACCGCTGGTTCGGCCGGTGGGCGGAACGGCTCGGTCCCCTCTGCCGGAACCGGACGATCGCGGCAACCGTCATCGACGCCGCCCCGGCGCCGTCCCCCTGACCGCGGGCCGACCGGTCCGTCAACGGCGGCCCCGGCGGCGTTCCTCCATGCGGACCAGGTACCCGAGACTGTCGATCCGGTCTTTCGCGACCTCGGCGTACTTGCTCTTCGGATACTGTTCCCGGAAAACCTGGTAGGAACGAATGGCTTCCCGGAACTTCTTCTGCCGCTCCAGCGATTGCGCGATCCGATAGCGCGCCTTGGCCGCATCCCGGTGTCCCGGGAACCGGGCCAGCGCCACCCGGTAGATGTCGATCGCCAGGCTGCTGTTGCCGACGTAGAAACACGAGGCGCCCAGGGCGTAGTTCGCCTCCGGCGCCCATTTCTCGGTGCGATGCTCCCCAATCCATTTCTGGATCTTCGGCGCCGTGATGTCGAGCAACGCGAAATACAGCCCGACGACGATCAGAAGCGCAACGAAGATGAACTTCTTCAGCCCCGATCCAGCATCAAAATCCCGTTTGCGCATGGCAGGACTCCCCCAGGAAATCGACGCTCTGGGAAGCACGATACGTGCCACAGCCGCGGGCGCGGCCTCGATCAGGACGGCGGCGCGGAGGCGACCGATCGTTCCAGGTCGTCGGCCAGGGACCGCATCCGGGCCGGATCGATCATCTCGATCGGGGGCCGAATCGACGACTCCACCTCGTCCGCCGCGGCGCGCAGCCGCCGCAGCGCCCGTGCGAACGCCCTGCGTCGTACCGTCGTCGCGCCCCGTTTCCGGATCACCCGCTCGTGGATGAAGGCCGTGTGCGCCGCCCCGAAGGCCTCCACGGCGGCACGCAGCCGGACGAGACGGGTCCGGATCCATTCCGCGTCGGCCGGGCGAAGCCGGCCGGCCTCCGCTTCGAACCGGTCGATCACCCGGTCGACGTCCGTCCCGAGCGCGCCGTACCGGCGCGCCATCTCGCGGGCCGTTTTCGCGGGATCGGCGAAGAAATCGACGTCCACCGGCGGAGAAAACATGTACTCGCGGTCATGGCCGACGGCGTACTCGTACCGGGGAATCTTCCCGTGTTCCTGGATGCGCCAGTCGCCGATCCGGTCCCCCCAATACAGGCGCGTGGTCAGTTCGAACGTCGGCCGCAGCGCCGCGATCGCGACCGGCGCCCCTTCCCGGCCGAAACGATCCTCCGCCCATCTCCGCCAGAAACGGTCGACGTCCGCGTCGGG
>CAYNBQ010000091.1:0-13830 GCA_964395275.1 uncultured Verrucomicrobiota bacterium | reverse complement strand
CAGCGTGCCGATCATGGGGAGACGCGCATCCCCGGGGCGTTGCCCCGGGCTATCGACCGGCAGCCCTTCAGGCTGCGTCTCCCTCTGGCCGTCGTCCCGAAGAGGACGACGTGTGGAGACGCGACGCCCGAAAGGCAGAGTAGGAGATCGATCCGGCTCGGCCGATTTCCGATGCGGTGCGCGGTGCGGATCGCCCCGCAGACGCGGGGCTCCTACTTTTGATGGGCGCGACGGCGAAACAAAGTAGGAGGCCGATCCCGGTCGGCCGATTCCCGCGAAGGACGGCTTGTGGAGCCGCGATGCCCTGGTCGCGCAAGAACATCCGGCATGAACTCCGCGGCGCGCCTTCAGCGTGCCGATCATGGGGAGACGCGCATCCCCGGGGCGTTGCCCCGGGCTATCGGGCGGCAGCCCTTCAGGCTGCGTTTGCCAGATCGTGATGCGGATGCGGGACTCTTGCTTCGACTGTCGGCGGGAGGGACAGACCCAAAGTAGGAGGCCGATCCTGTCTTGCCCTTCGACTTGTCCTCCGAAGTTCCGCACTTGCGGAACGAAGGAGGAAGTCCCGGGCATGTGGGACGAAGTAGGGTCGGCCGATTCCTGTTGCCCTCGCAGGACGACTTGCCGACGCCGTTCCACTCAACGCGTCGCCGAAAGCATCGGCATGCGGTGCCGCACGCGACGATCTCCGAAAGAAACCGTCACCGCCCAACTCCCCAGGACGTCGGGCGCGACCTCCAGGACGGCCTCGTCCTCGGGGCCCGCCCCGCTGCGATAGAGCGCCAAGAACCATGCGGACGAACCTTCCACGCCGTAGAATCGCATCGGGATCCTTTCCGGCTCCGCTCCGTCGTCCCGGGGGAACCCGCAGCGAACCACGCGCGGCTCCGCCGACACCAGCAGGTCGCAGCGAAAACGCCGGTCCTCCGCACCGAACACCTCCCACGAACGCGCCGGCGCCGCGCATTCTTCGGCGCTCCCCAGGTATTTCCACGGGCCCCCATCGGGAAAGCGATGGGGAATCCAATCCCCATCCAGCGATGACGCCACGGGATCGCCGTCGACATGGGTCATCCACTCCCACCGGCGGCTCTCGGCCGATTCCGCCTGGAAGAGGTCGAGCACGTAGTCGTCCCGGACGATCAGCGTCCGCAACTGGCGCACGCCGGGATAGAGCCGGCCGTCGAGATCCCCGATCGTCAGGACCTTTTCCCCCGAAAGGGCGTGGAACTCGACCAGGTCCAGGCGGCGATCCGGGTGGCGTTGCCCCCGCCGATCGACCAGCAGCGTGTTGTGACAGACCGTCTCCCGGTTCAGCTCCCGCTGGATCGCCGCGGAGAAGGCGTGGCCGGCGGAAGTCTTCGCCTCGCAGTCGGGCAACCAGAGCCGTCCGTCGGCGAAAAGCATCATGGAAAGCTTGTCGGCGTTCGAATGCACCAGGGCGTTCGAATACGTCGCGAAAACGGTGTACCCCCTCCCCGTCCAGTACTCGGGGCCCTCGACGCTTCGTAACGCCGCATATCCCTGTTCCGGCCAGAGACGGGAGATCTGCCCGAGCGGGTCGGCGTCCGGAATGTCCAGGGCGCCCCCGAAGAGATCCGCCGGGGCGTCTTCGGACGCCCGCCGGATCAGCCACGCGTACCGCGGATCCCCGAACCTCCGGTACAGGATCCGGTACGCCGGTTTCGTCCCCGGCCGTGTGCGGACCGCGTAGCAGTCGCCGATCGAGGGAAGCGTCCCGTCCGGGAAAAGGAGGCCGAAGAGGGCGTCGTAGGCCTGGCGCAGGTTTCGTCCGTCGGCGACGTCGTCGATCCACAGGCTCGCCGGGTATCCGCTGTTCTCCAGCATCTCCGCCATCAGGAGGAAGGGACCGGTTGCGGCGAACTGGTACGGAATCGATCCCTCCAGCCAGAGGCCGTCGTCGCGGAAACCGTGCCGGAACATGACGTCGAGCCCTTTGGGTCCGTGCAGGGCCTCTTCGACGAGTTCGTTCCTGCCGTAGAAGAGACCGATCATGCATCGGCACAGCTTGTGCCAGGCGTAATGGTTGTTCATCGGTCCGCCGGGCTCGTTCTCGATCCAGAACTCGTCGCTGCGCACCACGGCCTGAAGCATCCGATCGAAGAAGGCGTCCAGCCGTTTCCTCTCCGACCCGGAGAACCCGTCGTAGAGGATGTCGTAGGCGTCGAGCGCCTGGAATCCCCAGACCGTGTAGTTCATTCCCACGTCGTAGTGGTCGAACTCGAAGGTGTAGCCGGAGAGCGCAAGCAAAAGGTCGCGCCCTTTCCGCGCGAGATCCGGATCGTCGTCGAGGAGAGAAGCCCGCGCGCAATCCCGTGCCGCGGCGGCCCAGCGGATCGGGATCCGCAGCGTGCCCTCGTAGATCTCCGGATAGGTCTCCTGCCAGGGCCGGTCCCGAAGCGGCTCCCACCACGCCGGATCGAGCGAGGGCAGCGAACCCGGGTCCACGTTCCGGGCCCTTTCGACGAGACCCCTTGCCAGGGAGGCGATTTCAGCATCCTCTTGCATGCTGCGCCGCGCACGCTCGACATCCTCGGATGTGACGAACAGAAAGGGATGTTCGCGCGCGCCCGCCCCCGTCCAGGGGACCGCAGCAAACATCGCCAGGGACAGAAGACCGAACCGTCTCATCCGAACCTCCCCGTATTCCTTGCAGCGCCGAGGTTCCGCCGCCGCACGACCCGATGCATACGCCGGATTCTGCCGGGCGCGCCGTTCCGGGGCAACCGTGCGCGTCCGCCGGGCTCGACGTGCCTTCCGTGTACAGGCGGACACATCCGGGCGACAGCACGGAGATCTCTCCCGTGGTTCCGATCCTTCCGGAAATATCCGAACCCTTTCGACCGCAGCGGGTTGCGCCTGCCGCCTTCGGAAGCGGCACGGATCGTGCCCATGGAAACCGGCGAATCGTTACACCCCCCGAACCGGGGGGAAAGGAGCACGGTCATGCAACGATGGATGCGAGGAACGGCACTGGCCGTCTGCCTGGTCACTTTCGCGCAGGCGGATGTCTATTACGAGGCGGCGCCCGGACAACTCGATTTCCCGGAGGAGGGCGTCCCTCCGTCGTACGAGCCCGCCTGGAAGCAACGCGAGATCGCGAAGCTGATGTATCCGCGCGTTCTGCTCGACGGCGCGGGGGAAGCCCTTTTCCACTCGGACGATCCCGTGTACCGCGGCGGTTCGTTCGAAACGGTTTACGGGGCTCCCCGGATCGTGTTCCGTTTGCCGGAGAAGGAGACGACGACCGGGTTCCTGATCGTTCCCGCGGCCGACTGGATCGGGATGATTCGCATTCCCTTCGTTTTCGATCCGGCCCGGGATCGGGCGGTTTCCCGCAAGACCTTTCTCAGGGCCCAACAGGCGCACTACCGCAGACTACGCAATCTCGGGATTCCGGGAACGGCATGGTTTGCCTGGCGGGAAGCGGAAATCCAACGCGAGCTTGCCGATGAAGAGACCACGTCCGCGGAACGGGAGTCTCCTCCCCCGGCCTGGATCCGCGAAGCGGACGAGCAACGTCTCTACGCCTTTTTCAGCGGCGGACGCGCCCTCGCCGAAAACCTGCAGATCGACCGTCCGTTGGATCTGCGATCCGAGGAGAGCGGTCCCCCCGTGCAAGTCGACACGATCCCGGGCATCACGATCCGGGAATTCGACTGGTCGCATTTCCCCCGGGCCGAACCGACGCAGATCGATCCTCTGGCGCGATGCGTCCCGCGGGATCAATACGCCCTTTTCTTTCCGGACACGGCGGCCGCGCGCCGGTTCCTGGACGAATCGCAGGGCATGGGGATTCCCCTGCTCCGCTCCATCGAACCTCGCGCCGAAGACGCCCGAACGTTGCCGCGATACGAGCGGCAGCTCGGAATCTCCTTTGAAGAACTCGCCGATCTTCTGGACGCCGCGGGTTGTCGTCGGATCGTCCTGACGGGGTCGGACCCCTATTTCCGGATGGGAACGGATTTCGCGCTTCTCTTCGAGGGGAGCAACCCGGAAGAGCTTTTCCGGGGACTCCTTGGGGCCATGGACCGTCTCCAGCGGGAGAACGCGGACGCCGTCTCCAGTGAGGAAACGATTTCCTCGACCCGATGGCGCCATCTTGAAACGGAGGATGGAAGGATTCGGGTATCGGTCGCCCGCGCGGGGGAAGTCGTGGTGTTGTCGAACTCGCCGTTCCAACAGGAACGGATTCTCTCCGTCATGCGCGGAGAACGCGAATCGCTGGCGTCGGCCGATGAATACCGCTTTTTCCGCGCGCGTTACCCGGCCCCGGACGAGGAAACCGCGTTCCTGATCCTGACCGACGATGCGATCCGCCGATGGTGCGGCCCGCGGGCGCGCATCGGAAACGCCCGGCGGATCCGCGCCGCCGCCGCCCTTTCCCGAATCCAGGCGATCCACGCCCGGCACATCCTTGCAGGAGAGACGGCGCCGGAACCCCTGGTCGACCCCGTCGGCGCGATCGATCTCGGCCGACTGACCCTCGGCCCCTCCGGGGTTCGTTCCTCGATCTACGGCACCCTGGCATTCATGACCCCGATCGCGGAGCTGGGGATCGGAGAGGTCAGCGCCGCGGAAAAGAAGGCGTACGAATGGTGGCGGGACAACTACCAGCGGAACTGGTCCCGGAGGTTCGACCCGATCGCCGTCCGTTTCCGGATCGACGACGCGACTCTGGCCATGGACCTCACCGTCATGCCCCTGATCGACAACAGCGAGTACCGCGACCTTCTGCGGATCGCCGGGAAGGCGTCGATAACGGCGGGCACCACCGACCCGCATCCGGAAGCGCTCGTGCATTTCGCCATGGCGGTGGATCCGGAATCCGAACCGGTGCGGGACGCCGGAAACATGGCCTTCATGGGCATGACGAACCTGGGGGCGAGCGCTTTCTCCTGGTTGGGCGGTTCCCTCGAGATCTATTTGGACGAAGATCCCTTCTGGGCGGAAGCGCGGTCCGCGGCCGATCTCGACGCTTTCCTCGATGAAAACTTCCGCCGGACCCCGATCGTCCTGCGCGTGGCGTCGAAGAGTTCCTTTGGTCTGGCGCAGTTTCTCACCGGCGTTCGGATGTTCGTCGAACAGGCCGCGCCCGGCATGCTCGCCTGGGAACCGTGTCGGTTCGAAGAGGTCCCGTACGTGCGGATCCGCGAGGCGAAGGGCATGACGGATTCCGCGACCCTCCCGGAGGATTTCGCCGTCTACTACGCACCGACGCCGAGCGCGCTCCTGGTCACCCTCAACGAGCGTTGTCTCTTCAACGCCCTGCGGCGCGAAAAGGCACGCTCCGCGGAACCGGGGGACGATCCGGACGCCGCCCGCAACGAAGCGCCGGACTGGCTGGGCAGCACCGCCGGACTCCGGCTTCGCGGAGAGACGTTCGATGTCCTCGACGTGATGTTCCGGGAAGATTACCGCCGGCGCATGCGCGCGAGGGCCTGGGGCAACATCCCGATCCTGAACGAGTGGAGACGTCGATTCCCGGGACGGGATCCGGTCGAAACGCACGAACTTCTCTGGAAGACCCGTCTCGTCGACCCCGACGGAGGCGCCTACGTCTGGAACGAGACCTGGGGCACGATGGAATCGACCACGTACGGCCATCCCGGGCAACCGGGAGACCCCGAAGAGATCCGGATGCCCTGGTCGTCGCTGCGGTCCGCCGATTTCGGCTTCACGCTGGAATACGACGGCCTTCGCGCCCGATGCGCCCTGAGTCGCAAAGACGCCCCGGGCGGCGTCCCGACAACGGCCGAGTAGCGCCCGCGGCATCCTCATGGAGTTTCCGCCCTCCAGCCGTCGGATTCCTACCGTGCAAATCCCCGGCATCGGTGATGCCGGCCAGGACGAACGGAGGGCGGAAACTCCGGGGCGGGATCGGACGCCCTCGGTCGGGGCGGCATCCCGCTCCGACCGACCGATGCGGGGGAAGATTGACACCGGCCCCCGGACCGTCCATATCTTGGGCGGAGGCCGGGGGCGGTTTCGTTCGACCGCATGCCCCCGGAGAGCATCATGAAACGTTCCCGTTCCCGCCGATCGCTCCTCGGGAGGATCGCCGTGCCCTCGGGCATCGCGATTCTCCTCGTAACGTCTGCCGTGTCGCAGGCCGAATTCATCCGGATGACGATCGAGGTGGCCGTCGAAACCAACACCGTCGAGGTCGTCCTCACCAACGACGGCGACGATCCTGCGACGATGGTTCAAACCGTCTGTCGCCTCGGAGATCAGACCTGGACGAGCAAGGTGATCGACGAACTGACCCCGGGCGACGCCATCACGAACGCCCTTCCCTTCGATCTCTCCGCGCTGCGGGGCACCTGGCCGCTGGAGGTCGATGTCCGCTATTCGGATGAGAACGGCCACCCCTTCTCGGCGATCTCATGCGCGACGGTTTCCGGCCCCAACCCGGTGATCAGCGACGTGGCCGGCGAACTGGAGCCCCTGCAGATTTCCGGCAAGGGAACGCTCCGCGGCGTCCTGCGCAACCGCAGCGACATCCCGATCGAGGTCACGCTCCGCCCCGTCATTTCATCGGACTTCAACGTCGGCGGGATCCGCAGCCCGATCAAGGTTCCGCCGCGCGAGCAGAAGAAGATCCGTCTGAAGATCGCAAACTTCTCGGCGACGCCGGGCAGCATTTATCCGGCGTTCCTGCTGGCGGAATACGAGGAAGACGGCATCCACCACACGGCGATTCTCGAGAGCGAGATCGAGGTGGTCGACGCGCCTTCTTCGGCGGGCATGTCGTGGCAGGGCATTCTCTGGATCTCGATCTGCGCCGCCGTCCTGATCATCGTGGTCGGAATCGTCTTCCTGCGCGCCATTCCCCGCCCGCCCTCGCCGGGCGAGGGATCCTGACCGCGCCCGCCGCCGGATCCGGGGAGAGATTTACAGGACGATCCGGATCCCCGGACGGGCGCCGAGCCGGTGATGCAATCCCACGCGATCCTCGTCGCCTTCGACGATCGTGCGCACTTCGAAGCTGCAATACTTCCCGGCCCGACTGCGCCGTGACAGGACGATCGTGTACCGACGCCCGGCGAAGACCTCCCCCACGGCGGCCCGGACCGCCTCCTCGCCGAGACCGATCACCCGGTAGGACCATTCGCAGGGATACTCGATCCGCAGCTTCTCGTTTCCGAAGGGACAGCTCATGGTTCCGCTCCCGGCCGGCGACGAGCCGGATCGATCAACCCCTGTACCTCTCCAGTTCGTTCAGCAATCGCGCGAACTCGTCCGGACGCAACGCCTGGGGGCCGTCCGAAAGGGCCCGGTCCGGATCGTGATGAACCTCGATCATCACCCCGTCGGCGCCGACGGCGGCGGCGCCCCGCGCCAGCGGCGGGACGAACTCGCGGACCCCCGCCGCATGGCTCGGATCGGCGATCACCGGGAGGTGACTCAATTTCTTGACGGTCGGGATTGCACTGAGATCCATCGTGTTGCGGGTGTGATCCGCGAAGGTGCGCACGCCGCGTTCGCACAGCACGACGTTCGGGTTGCCCTCCGCCAGGATGTACTCGGCCGCCATGAGCCATTCGTCGATCGTCGCCGACATCCCCCGTTTCAGGAGCACGGGGCGGGCCGAGCGCCCGGCGCGCCGCAGGAGCGTGAAATTCTGCATGTTCCGGGCGCCGATCTGAATCATGTCGGCGTACTCTTCCACCAGGCCGCAGACCTCGTGGTCCACCGCCTCGGTCACCACCGGCATGCCCGTCTCCTCCCGGACCTTCGCCAGGATTTTCAGTCCCTTTTCGCCGAGCCCCTGGAAACTGTAGGGAGATGTGCGGGGTTTGAACGCGCCGCCGCGGAAGATCCTCGCCCCGGCGGCCTGCACGGCCCGCGCGATGGTCAACGCCTGTTCCTCGCTTTCCACGGCGCAGGGCCCGGCGATCACCGTCCATCCCCCGCCGCCGATCTCGACCTCCCCCACCCGAACGATCGTGTCTCCGCCGCGGGTTTCCCGGCTCACGAGCTTGTAGGGTTTCGAGACGGCGATGGCGTCGAGCACCCCCGGCAGCCCGATGAAATGCCGGGGATCGACCGGCCCCTGGTTGCCGAGGATGCAGATCGCCGTCCGCGTGCTGCCCGGCATCGGTCGTGCGGTGAACCCGAGGTGTTCGATGACCTCGACCACTCTCCGGATATCCTCGTCCCGGGCGTCCGCGCTCATTACGACCAGCATGGCGACATCATCCTGTTCTCGATTCGTCCCGACCGGGCCATCTTGCCCCTCTCCCGCCTCCGATCAAAGACGCAATCCGGCCGCGTCCGCAACGCTCCGCGCCGCGCATTCGCCGAGAAACCCGTATCCCGGCTCCGTGAAATGCACGTCGCGGGGAATCTGCAGCGTGTCGCAACGCGCCCGGACGGCGCCGTGCAGATCGTCGATCCGCACGCCGGAGGTCTCCATGATCCGTTCCGCGATGCGGTTGAACTCGATCTCGCCGCCGGCCCGCCGCAGGCCGGTTCCCCCGGGAACGGGCGTCGTCGTCGCCCAGATCAGCGCGGCGCCCGTCCGCCGCAAGCGCCGGACGAGGGTCTCGAGATTCCGCGCGTACTCCTCCGGCGTCGTGCGGGGGCGACGCCTCTGTTCGGTCGAATCGACGAACTTCAGGTCGTGCAATCCCCAGTTGAAATGGATGACGTCCCACGGGCCGGAAGACAGCCAATCGTCGAGGTTCGCCAACCCTTCCCAGGTGGAACGGCCGTTGTCCGGAATCCGGTGGACGATCGCGCGCTCCCGCAACCGGTCCCGCACGAACGGGGTGTACCCGATGGAGATCGAATCGCCGATCAACAGCACCCGGGGCCGTCCCGGAACGTCCTCGACGAATTCGAACGCGGGCCATGAGCGGAACTCCGGCGGGACCCTCCGGAACCAGATCTCGCGTTCGTTCATTCTCCGGCACTCCTCCCCGCGGCGAAAAACGGCGTGCGCCCGCCTCGACCGCGGTCCCGACCATGCCCGCCGGCGCACGGACGGGGCAAGAGCTTCCTGCCTTCCCCGTGGGCGATTCCGTCTTGCCGCGTTTGCCAACCGGGCCGGGGACGTGCCATAGTAACGGTATGATGAATGAACTCGGACCTTTCGAAGGAAAAGTGGCCGCGATCTTCGGCGTCGCCAACGAACGGAGCATCGCCTGGGCCATCGCCCGTTCGCTGCACGAGGCCGGGGCGCGGCTCGCCGTCGGCTACGCCGTCGAACGCCTCCGCAGGAACGTCGAGGAACTCGTCGCCGGCATCGGGGCCGACGCCCTCGTTCTGCCGTGCGACGTCACCGACGACTACCAGATCCACGATTTCTTCGACGCGGTCCGCGAACGGTTCGGCGGGGCTTTGCATGTCCTGGTGCACAGCGTCGCCTTCGCACCGCGGCACGATCTCGGGCACCCGCTTCACGAGGTCTCCCGACCGGGCTTTCATCAGACGATGGAGGTCAGCAGTTTTTCCCTGCCCGCCGTCTGTCGTCAGGCGCATCCCCTCCTCGAAGGCAACGACGGGGTCGTGCTCGCCCTGACGTACCTGGGCGGACGGCGGGTGGTGCCGAACTACGACCTGATGGGCGTCGCCAAGGCGGCGCTGGACGCCTCCGTCCGGTACCTGGCGCACGAACTCGGGCCGAAAGGAATCCGGGTCAACGCCATCTCCGCGGGACCGGTCAACACCGTGGCGGCGCGGGGCATCAAGGGGTTCAAGACGATCCTGCATCACTACGAACGGCATGCGCCGCTGCGCCGCAACGTGACGCAGGAGGAGATCGCGCGGGCGGCCCTCTTCCTCCTGGGGCCCGACAGCAGCGGGATCACCGGCGAGATCCTCCACGTCGACGCCGGGTACCACATCATGGCCTGAGGGCGTTCGCAGGCCTGCAGCGCGCTGCGGGGCGGGCTTTGCGATTGACCGCCCCCGTTCGCCCTCTACAATCCAGCCGAATTCGCATTTTCCGTCCGCCGCCGGCAGGGGGACGCCCGCCGGCGTCATTTTCGGCCGTGTTTTCAAGATCGACGATCGAGGGGGTTTCATGGACTACCAGCTTACCGAAGAACAGGTCATGATCCGGGATCTCGCGCGGCAAATCGCGCAGGAGAAGATCGTTCCGGTTCGCGCGCAATACGACGAAAGCGGCGAGTTTCCCTGGGAGATCATGAAGATCATCGCCGAAGCGGATCTCTTCCGGGTCTTCATTCCGGAGGAATACGAGGGACTCGGCGACAAGACCCTCGACCTCTGCCTGGCCGTCGAGGAACTCTCCCGGGCGTGCGGAGGAATCGCCCTGGGGTACGCGGGAACCGCCCTGGGCACCACGCCGATCATTCTCTTCGGCAACGAGGAACAGAAGAAGAAGTACCTGCCCAGGATCGCCTCCGGCGAGTCGCTGGCCGCCTTCGCCCTGACCGAGGCCAACGCGGGCAGCGACGCCGCGGGCATCCGGACGACGGCGGTGGAAGACGGCGATTCCTTCGTCCTGAACGGAACGAAACAGTGGATCACCAACGGCGGCGAGGCCGAGATCTACACGGTCCTGGCGATGACCGATCCCAAGAAGGGCGCTCGCGGATCCACGGCGTTCATCGTGGAAAAGGGAACGGAGGGGTTTTCGTTCGGCAAGAAGGAAAACAAGATGGGGATCCGCGGCTCCGTCACCCGCGAACTCATTTTCCAGGATTGCCGGGTGCCCAAGGAGAACATCCTGGGCCGGCGCGGGATGGGGTTCATCGTCGCCATGCGGACCTTCGACCGCTCCCGTCCCGGCGTGGCGGCGCAGGCGGTCGGCATCGCGCAGGGCGCCCTGGACGAAGCCGTCGAATACAGCCGGCACCGCGAGCAGTTCGGCCATCCCATTTCCTCGTTCCAGGGGATCCAGTTCATGCTGGCCGACATGGCCACGCAGGTCGAGGCCGCCCGCGCGCTGGTCTACGCCTCGGCGCGGATGATCGACAGCGGGGCGAAAGACACCGCGCGCGAATCCGCCATGGCGAAGCTCTTCGCCTCGGACGTCGCGATGAAGGTCACCACCGATGCCGTTCAGATCCTCGGCGGCTACGGCTACATGAAGGAATATCCCGTCGAGAAGATGATGCGCGACGCCAAGATCACCCAGATCTACGAAGGCACCAACCAGATCCAGCGGCAGGTCATCGCCCTTTCCCTGATCAAGGACGCCGCCGGACATCGAAAATAGGGGGATCCGGCCGTGTCGGATGCCGATCGATTCGACTGCATCGTCGTCGGGGCGGGAATGGCCGGATGCGCCGCCGCCATCACCGCCGCGCGAGCCGGACTCGCGACTCTTCTGCTGGAACGGGGCGAGACCCCGGGCGAGAAGAACGTCAGCGGCGGCGCGTTCTACGGTCCCGCCCTGAAGGATCTCCTGGGCGACGCGTGGAAGGACGCCCCGATCGAGCGGACGATCACCGAACGCAGGATCACCTTCCTCACGGAAGACGCCGCCACGACCCTTCAGTTCAAGGACGGGTCCGCGTTCGAGGATCCGCCGGGCTTCACCGTCTTGCGTTCGAAATTCGACGCCTGGCTGGCCGCCCGGGCCGAGGAAGCGGGCGCGGAGGTTTTCGGCGGGGTGCATGTCGACGAACTCGTCCGGACCGACGGCCGCATCACGGGCATCCGCACGGGCGAAGACGTCTTCGAAGCCGACGTCGTGATCGTCGCCGACGGCGCGAACTCCAAGCTCGCGGAGAAGGCCGGCCTGCGCGGCGAGATCTCCGCAAGGCAGATGGCCCAGGGCGTCAAGGAAGTGATCCGTCTTCCCCGCGAAACCCTGGAGGCGCGTTTCGACCTTTCCGGGAAGCGGGGGGTCGCCAACGAGATGGTCGGCTGGTGCACCCGCGGTCTCCCGGGCGGCGCCTTTCTCTACACGAACGAAGAGACCGTCTCGCTGGGCGTCGTCGTGACGCTCGACGGCTTCATCCACGGGCCCGGCGTGCCGACCTACGAGTTGCTCCAGGATCTCAAGAAACACCCCTACGTGCGCGACCTGATCGACGGCGGCGAAACGGTCGAGTACGCGGCGCATCTCGTCCCCGAGGGCGGACTGGCGATGATGCCGGAGATCGTCGGGGACGGCGTACTGATCTGCGGCGACGCCGCCGGATTCCTCTGCAACACCGGCAAGTCGATCGAGGGAATGAACCACGCCGTCGTCTCGGGCCGCCTGGCGGCCGAAACCGTCGTCGAGGCCCACGAGAAGAAGGCGGGGTTCGACCGGAACGCCCTCGCCTCCTATCGCACCCGTCTCGAGAACTCGCCGGTCCTGCAGGATCTGCGGACCTTCCGGAACGCTCCCGGGTTCTTTGAGAACCCGCGGCTCTTCGCGGATTACCCGGATCTGGTCAACGGGATCCTTCGCCGCACCTTTTCGGCCGACGGCGCGGCCCGTCCGCTGACGGCGAAGGTCGTCCGCGAAGAGATGAAGAAGAGCGGGCTGGGACTATGGACGATCGGTCGCGACCTGTTCCGGGGGAGGAAAGCGCTGTGAGCGAGCCGTCTCTCACGATCGAAGACCTGCTCTACAAGGTCCGATACAAGATCGACGAGCACCATCCCCACATCACCGTGGACACCGAGGTGTGCAGGACGAGGTGCACCGACCATCCGTGCACCCACGCCTGTCCCGCACGCTGTTTCGTATGGGAAGAAGGAACCGGCATGGTGTTCTCGTACGAAAACTGCCTGGAATGCGGTACCTGCCAGTACGCCTGCGAACCGGGAGCGGTGACCTGGAACTACCCCGCCGGCGGCATGGGCGTTTCCTTCCAGTTCGGATGAAACGCCTCCGCACAACGGATGCGTTTCGAAGCGCATCCGGGATCCATCGCCGGGATTTCCTTCGGTACGGCGCAACCGGCGCCGCGGCGACGATGCTCGGCCCGTCCCTTCTTGCGAAGGAATCCGCCGCGGCGGAAAGACGTCCCAACGTCCTGTTCATCTCCATCGACGATTTGAACGACTGGGTCGGTTGTCTCGGCGGCAATCCCCAGGTCCGCACGCCGAACATCGACCGCCTTGCCGCGGCCGGCGTTCTTTTCGCCAACGCCCACTGCCCTTCCCCGATCTGCAATCCCTCCCGATCCGCCCTTCTTTCCGGAATGCGGCCGGACACCACCGGGCTCTACCACAACGGGCAACCGATCCGGCGGGTTCCCGCGTTGCGCGATACGACTTTACTGCACCAGCATTTCCGGAACCGCGGGTACCACGTGATGGGCTGCGGCAAGATCATGCACGGCCGCCAGAAGGAATTCGACCCGGCCGGCTGGGACGAGTATTTCCCGAGCAGGAAGATCCCGTGGAACTACTGGGCGAACCCCGCGGAGGACGAAATCGTCCAGCTCAAGCCGAAGTACCCGTATCTCTGGGACCCGATGATGCGCTACGGCCCGCTGGATCTCGACGATGCGGAAACGGCCGACGGGAAGCTCGTCGAGTGGGCCTGCGCCCAACTGCGGCGCGATTTCCCCGGGCCCTTCTTTCTCGGGGTCGGCATCATCCGTCCGCATGTTCCCCTCTTCGCGCCCCGCAAGTACTTCGACATGTATCCGCTGGAAGAGGTGCGCATCCCGCCGATCCGTCTCGACGATCTCGACGACGTTCCCCCGTTCGCCCGAACGCTGGCCCAGGCGGGCAAGGGACGCGATCACATCTTCGACACCGAGGACACCCGCGGGATGGTGCGCGCGTACCTGGCGAACGTCACCTTCGTGGACGCCCTGGTCGGGCGGCTCCTCGACGCCCTGGAATCCAGCCCCCACGCCCGGAACACGATCGTCGTCCTGTGGGGCG
>CAYNBQ010000090.1:0-14737 GCA_964395275.1 uncultured Verrucomicrobiota bacterium | reverse complement strand
CGCCCCCTCCTGCAGGATCCGCATGAATCCGTGCGTTCCTGTCATTTCGATCTGCGCCACGAACGGGTTGCCCGTTCCGTGCATCGGCATCCCCTGCAGATCCGTCCACAGGAACAGGTTTTCTGAAGATTGCAGCCGGTAGAGAAATCCCTGCTGCGTGACGAAACGGAGCCGTCCGGACCGGCTGAAGGAGAAATCCAAGGGACGACCGCGATGGGGCGGCAGCGCGGCATCCCAGCGGGCGAGGTTGTACTTCTTTCTTCCGCCGATCTCGGAGAATCGTCCCGACACGAGGATCTTCCCGTCGGGCTGGACGATGACATGCCGGAGCAATCCGTCGCCGACGATCGTGCCGCCCCCCTCGCCGAACGGGCTGAGCATCAGCAACACAAGCTCGTCCCGGTCGCTGAATCGGCGGGCTCCACCGAAAACAATGAACCCGCTGGAGTGGAAGGCCGATGCGAAGAACACGATATGCTTGGAACTGAACACGGGGAACGTCTCGTCTATCGAGCCGCTCGGGTTCAAACGTCCGTTGGCCGGGCAACCGGGGTTATGGGGCGTCTCGAGATCCGTCGTGTAGAGGACCTTGCCGTCCGGCTGTTGCACGACCGAAGAGATCGTCTGGCGGTCGGCCGCATAACATGGAATGGCATAAAGCGTCCTGCGATCTCCGCCGTCGGCAGAAAGCATGTAAATGCCGCCTTCCCCGCCGGCGAGAATCCTGTCGTCGTCCCGGATGAAGAGGGCCGCGACAGCGGGGCAGAGATCCCCCCGCCAATCGGGATCGAGACGTCCGTCGCCCAACAACCGCACGAGATTGGAACGGACTCCGGAAAGGCAACCCTGCAGATCTCCCCCGACCAGGATGCGACCGTACGCATCGACGTCGATCACCCGGACTTCCCGGTCCGGCGCCTCGCCGAGATCGGGCATGAATGCTTCATCGATTCGCCCGTCGGGATGCAGGCGCACCAGAGCCCGATGCGCAATCCCGTTCACCGTCGAGAACGATCCTCCGACCAGGATCCTGCCGTCGGGCTGAACCGCAATCGTGCGGATGATGCCGTCATCGATCTCGACCCGGCGGAAGGTCCGGTCCGGCGGCCCGTCCGGAAGAAGCCGGGCGACGCCTTCCCAGTAGACGGCATCGACCACGAACCGGCCCCCGACCAGGATTTTCCCATCCCCCTGCAGGGCCAGTCCGCACTGCGCCGACGGGGCCACGATGATTTCCGAGCCGGGGAAGTCGGGGTCGAAACCGCCGCGACTCCACGGTGACGCCAGAAGAAATCCCAGAAAACCCGCAAAGAAACGCAACCGACCGGTCGCGACCCGGGAGAAGAACTCGAATTCGGGCCGTCGTCCTGGAAGAAGGGTCGATCGTGCATTCAATGCATTTTCGCTCGCTGCTTTTCAGGCTAGGCGACCGATTCGGAAAAATCCAGCAAAAAGCATACTTTCCCCCCTTCTTCTCGAATCCGCATCTCCGTTTCCAACCGCCGGGCGGATCGCAATCCCCGCCCGAAGATCCGTTTGTCCCCCTGGAACCGGCAAGACCGGACGAAAAACCGCTCCATCCAGAACCCCATAGAAGGTTCCGGCGCGGATGATTGAGGAATCTGACCAGGACGCGGATCTTTCCCTCCGGGAAAAATCACGAAACGTTCCCGTCCGGAAGGGAACGGAAGTAGTCGACGGTTCGGGCGAGCCCTTCCTCCAGGGGGATTTCCGGTTCCCACCCCAACACGCGCCGGGCCAGGGCGATGTCCGGTTTCCGACGGCACGGATCGTCCTGCGGCAGCGGCCGGAAAACCAGCTCCGACGACGATCCCGTGATCTCCAGGATCCGTTCCGCCAGGGTGCGAATGGTGATCTCCTCGGGATTGCCGAGGTTGACGGGGCCGACCGTTTCATCCTGTTCCATCATGGCGATCATTCCGCGCACCAGATCGTCGACATAACAGAAGGATCGGGTCTGTTCGCCCTCGCCGAAGATCGTCAGCGGTTCCCCCCGCAGCGCCTGGACGATGAAGGTCGATACCACCCGGCCGTCTTCCATGGCCATCCGCGGACCGTAGGTGTTGAAGATCCGCACGATCCGCACCTCCACACCGTTCTGCCGGTGGTAATCCATGCAGAGGGCTTCGGCGACCCGTTTTCCCTCGTCATAGCAACTGCGGATTCCGATCGGATTCACGTTGCCGCGATAGTTCTCGGGCTGAGGATGGACCTCGGGATCCCCGTAAACCTCGGACGTCGAAGCCTGCAGGAGCCGGGCGCCCGTTCTCCTGGTGAGCCCCAGCATGTTCACCATGCCCACGGTCGAGCACTTGATCGTCTTGATCGGGTTGCGCTGGTAATGGATCGGCGAGGCCGGGCAGGCGAGATTGTAGATGCGGTCGACCTCGACGAAAAGCGGCCGGACGATGTCGTGACGGATCAGTTCGAACCGCGGGTGATCCAGGAGATGGGCGATATTCCGCTTGCTGCCCGTGAAGAAGTTGTCGACGCAAAGAACCTCATCGCCGTTCTCCAGGAGCCGATCGCAAAGATGACTTCCCACGAACCCCGCCCCGCCCGTCACGAGAATCGTCTTCATTCTCCCCCTCCGCCGAAAAAGATCCTGCCGGATCCGTCCGCGGTTCAAGGACGCACGGCGCCGGTCGTCTTCGGCGACGCACGTCCCCAACCCCCGCTCGGGGCCGACCGACCGTCAGAAAGGCGCCGTCAGTCGGCGATCCAATGAAGGGCCTCCTCCAACTCGTCGGCGGCGAACGTTTTCACTTCCCCCGACATGAGGGGGGCGACGGCACGAACCACCTTCTGGACCCATCCCGGGCCGCCGACGACGGCCATCTTCTCGAAATCCTTGCGGTGTTTCAGCCCGACCCTGGCATCGTCCCACATGGCGCCCATCTCCCAGCCGTCGAAATCCTCGGCCAGATAGAGGAGTGCGCGGACTTTGCCGTGTTCGCGGATCAATTCCTCGAGTTTCGGGATGAAGACGTCCTCGTAGTCCCGGACGGTCAGTTTCCCGTTCGCCTTGACGGCGAGAACGTTTCCCCTGCTTTCCGGAAGAATCGTAATCATGGTTCCACCACTCCTTTCGCGCCCCCGGGGGCTCGGACGGGATCGGCGACGCCGGGTCCGGCGGAGGCATCCCCCGGGCTCGTTTCACCGCGGGCCCCGGGAGTTTCGGCGCGGGCGGCTTTCTCCATGGCATCGATCATCATGGCCGCCCAGACCTTCTCCGCCGCTGCCGACATGTGCAGGCCGTCCTTTGAATATCGCTCCTGCAAGAGGCCGTCCTCGCCGAGAAGCGCCGCGTGCAGATCGACCAGGCCGAACCCCTTTCGACGGGCGAGATCGATCAATCCCCGATTGTACTGCGCGGTCCGATCCGCCAGGTAGGCGTACCGGTCGCGAACCGGGGCGCAGGTCACCACGAAAATCCTGGTCCGGGGAAGGGCCCGGCGGATGTCGTCGAGGATTCGTTCGTATTCCTCGAGCATGCGGGGAATGGTCGGAATCCCGCTTCTTCGGCCGGCGGCGAGATCGTTCCGCCCGTTCTTGATGAAGAGGAAATCCGGCCTCATGTCGAATGCGGAACAGTCCAACCGATGCGAGATCCCGCGGTCGCCGATTCCCAGGTGATCGGCGGCGATCCCCCGGTTGAAGACGCGGTACCCGGGCAGGAGCGAGGACGGGAACTTCTGCATGCTGGAGGACCCCAGGAGGCAGACGGTCGGCTGCGCGGGAGGTTCCAGCGGAAGTTTCGCGTTTTCCTCGAGGAAGTCGCGGATCCTCGAAAAGGTGAACCGGGTCCACCTGGGAAGGCCCGGGGTGCTTTCGAGCATCACCGCCTGGTGGAAGTTGAAATGCGCCTCGATCCGCATCGGGAGGGACCGGGCCGCATCGCGCCGGATTCCCTCGCGCCAGATGTGCGGGATCCCCGCCCGACGAAGCTCGGCCCTCAATTCCGTTCCCCAGGCCTGGAGACCGGTTTCGGCCGGAGGCGGCGGATCCGCGTCGATCAGGAGTCTCGGTCCCCTCCCCTCTTCCCCTTCCCGTCGACGGAACCGCGCCCCGAACGCGGCCGGCGGATTCGCCGCGGACGGACCCGAAGGTGCCAGCAAGGACAGGGAAGCAACGGAAATCCCGCCTGAAGCCACGGATTCGAGCAGCGGGGCAACCGCCTCTCCCGCGGCAAGCACGGCCCTGGCGCCGACCCCGTTCCCGGCATCCGTGAGATTCGTTTCGGCCCACGGAAGGAGATCCTCCAGGAAGTAGCGTTCCCATCGTGCCCCACGCGATTCGGCGCTTTCGGCGGGATTGTCGGGGATCAGCGGGCGAACGACGATCATCCCAAAACGCCGGGCAATCGGCCGAACGACGTTGCCGGGATTTCCACCGAGAATGAAGAGGACGGGCATGGGCTCTTCGCCCGCATCCGTTTCCGGACGGAGGACCTGCAGCGTCACGGTCCCGCCGAGAACCTCGCTGAAATGTTCCTGCATGGCGGGAAATCCCTCCGGGGCCATGGAAAGGGCCGGGAGGACGAGGGAAAGCAGCGTGAACGCCCGTCGGCCCCCCGGTTTGCCGCATCCGAAAAGGCAGGAAGGAAGGATCGTCATTTTCGTCATTCTAGCCTCATTGCGCCGGGGGAATCGAGGCCGGCGTCGGCCCTCTGCTTCTGAAGGTTTGACTCCCCGGGAACCAGCCGCCAAGGTTCCGGCCCATGGCGACCGGCAAATCCACGGAATCCGATCCGGCAAGGCGAGGACCGAGTCTTCGCGGACACATCGCGATCGCCCGGTTCGATCACTGGGTGAAGAACGTTTTCGTCTTTCCCGGCATCCTCATCGCCGTCGTCGCCAACCGGGAGGCGTGGACGAAGGAAAGCTGGCTGGATCTCCTTCTCGGACTGATCTCCATCGGCCTGATCGCCTCCAGTAATTACGTGCTCAACGAGCTGATCGACGCGCCGTTCGACCGGGAGCACCCGATGAAACGGAAGCGCCCGGTTCCTTCCGGTCGCGTCCACGTTCCCCTGGGATACGCGCAGTGGATCGTCCTCATGCTGGCCGGACTCGCGGTGGGACGTCTGGTCTCTCCGCCCTTCGCGGGGGTGATGGCGGCGCTGTGGATCATGGGATGCGTCTACAACATCCCGCCGGTGCGGAGCAAGGACCGGCCCTTCATCGACGTTCTCAGCGAAGCCCTCAACAACCCCATCCGGCTTCTTGCGGGCTGGTACATCGTGGATCCGGGGGTCGTCATTCCGGTTTCCCTGGTCGTCGCCTACTGGATGATCGGCTGCTACCTCATGGCCCTGAAACGCTTCGCCGAACTGCGCACGATCGCCGACGGCGACCGCGCGGCCCGGTATCGCCGATCGTTCTCGTTCTACAACGAGTCGAACCTCCTGATCTCGGTGATGTTCTACGCATCGACATCCATGCTCTTCTTCGGGGCCTTCCTGATCCGCTACCGGATGGAACTGATCCTGAGCTTCCCGCTCATCGCCCTTTTCATGGCCGTTTATCTCCGGCTGGCGCTCAAACCGGACAGCCCCGTGCCGGCCCCCGAGAAGCTCTACACCCAGAAGAGCCTGATGATCACGGGCGCGCTGTGCATGATCGTCATCACCCTGCTCTTCTTCGTCGACATTCCGATGCTCGACCGGATTTTCGCGCCGACGATTCTCGGATCCTGAGACCGGGCGGTCGGATCGATCACCTCCAGGCGCCGATCCAGAAGCCGCGGCGCAGGGGCGTCGGTTCTCCGGGATCGATCGCCTCGTCGGCAAGAATACGGGCCGGCAGATCGGATCCGAGCCGCAGGGCCGTCGCCGGATCGGTGAGACGGACGATCTCCCGCAACCCCGGGCGCAGGTCGGGGGTGCGCGAACCGACCGCGTGCGCGTCCGAGGCCACGATGTGGGCGCATCCGTGAAGCAGATAGGCCGCGGCAAGACGCCGGGCGGTCCGGCCGAAACGTCCCGCAAAACTGTCCGCCGTGATCTGGGAGAGGGCGCCGGCCCGGATCAGCGGCAGCAACCGGTTCGGTTGTCTCTGGAAACCGGCGTTGCGTTCCGGGTGGGTGATGATCGGAATCCATCCGTTCTCCCGGGCCCGCTCGACGAAACGCGGGGCCATCGAGGGAACGAAGGCGTGGTCGAACTCGAGCAGGAAGTAGCTGGTCCCCTCGATGGCGGGAACACGCTTCTCTCGAAGGTCTTCCAGCAGGTCGGGGGTCAGTCGCAGGTCCCCCGCCCGGAGGATCTTCAACGGCAGACGCTCCGACCGGATCCGGGCCGTCGCCTCCCGGAATCTGGATTCGTAGATCTCAAGGCGGAGTTTCCCGTTCCAGGGAAAATGACTCGAGGCGGCCATGATCCGGGTGCCGCATTCGACCGCCGTCCGCATCATGGCGATCGAGGTTTCCTCGTCCGGAGCTCCATCGTCGAGGCCGGGCAGGATGTGGGAATGCAGATCGATCCAGCCCCGTTGCGGAACGGGAAGATCCGGCGTTTCCCGATTTCGACGCCTCTTCATGGGAATACGATGCAGCGACGGGACGGGATTTCCCAACGGAAAACAGCGGGGAGAGATCCCCCCGCCCGGTTGCCGTCTCCCGCGAACCGGTCGATGCCGCATGCGGCCCGGGCCGGACGGGATCTTCCCGGCGACCGCGCAGAGACGGAGAGGACGGACGGTTCCCTCCTCTTCCGAACCGTCCGTCCCATTCCGGGGAGAATCGTACGCCGTCTCAGGGTTCGACTTCGATCTTGTAGAAGACCGCGCCGAAGTCCGCCGTCCGATCGACGAACGCCGTCCGCTCTCCCGTCGCCGCAACGTGCTCGCCCACGAGCGCGTATCCGCCGCCCCCGGAGACGGCACGCAGAACACGATACGTCTTGCCGGGCACGCTGGCCCACTCGAGAACCACCCCGCCTCCGACGTTCCTGCGGATCGAACGGAACCGGAGAGCGGAGCCTGCGTTCAGCGGGTCGGTTCCCGCCGCATACTCCTCTTCGGTGGTCAAACCGTCCCCGTCCGCATCGGCGTCGGGCGCGCTCACGGCGGGATCGTTCAACTGGCCCGCCGTGAAGACCGCCTGCTTCCATTCGTCGAAGGTCAGCGCCGGTCCGTCGACGGTCAGCGTGAAGGGCCCGTAGACCAATTCCCCGCCGTCGGTGGTGAGTTCGATCAACCGGTAGACGTAGGTTCCCCCGCTGACGGCCCCGGGATCCACAACCTCGTACTCTCCCCCGTCGAATCCGATCGGAAGAACGAGTCCGGGGGTCACCCGGTCATAGCTGTCGGGAGCGGTCTTCCTCTCGAGGTAGAAACCGGCCGTCCCCGATTCCATCGCCGTGATCCAGCGGACCACGACATCGTCTCCGACCGTCAGGGCCTGGAGACCGGCGATCCGCACCAGCGACGGCTTGAAGATCCCGGCGTCCCAGGTCAGATCCTCCTCGCCGTAGACGAGGGTCGTCGTCGCCGTGATCCCGGAATCACGATCCGCGTCGCTGTCCAGGGCATCGGGCCCCGAATCCTGGAAGGTGAATTCGTAGCCGCCGCCCGGCGCCTCGAACCACAGGTAGTAGTCCCCCGGCGGAAGATGGGTGAACAGGTAGTGTCCCGTGTCATCCGTGTACATCTCGTCGACGTAATCCCCCGCACCCGTGTAGAGGGTCACTTTCACGTCCGGTACGGGATCTTCGTCGTCGTCCTGCAGCCCGTCCTGGTCGGTGTCGTACCAGACATAGTCGCCGATCGTGGCCCAGCAGATGACGTCCACGGTCCACGTGGACTCGTCCTCGACGTTCGACAGGTACTGTCCGTCGGGACGCTGCGGGTGACCGATCGCCGTGGCGGTGTTCACCAGACCGCCGCAATCGTCCTCGTCGGGCGTGTACGTCCGATCGAACTCGTAGACCTCTCCGGGCCAGACCACCGACCACCAGATCTCGTGATCGCCGTACGGCTCGATCAGGGCATCGTAAACCGACACGCCCCCGTGCAGGACGATGTCGCCGCAGTTCTCCACCCGGAAATGGTACGTGACCTCTTCGCCGGGCACCGCGGAATCCGGTCCCGTCTTCTCCAGGTAGACGCAGACGTAGAAGAAACCGAAATCGATCGTGTCGTCGAACTCGCCCGCGCTCAGCGTGGTCCAGGCGTCGTGGGTGTCCATGTCGCCGTCGCTGTCCCGCGTGTCGTCGCCGCCCTCGTTGTCGAAGGTCGCGTACCACCCGTCGAGAACGCCGCCGTCGGCGAAGTTCTCGTCGAGGATCTTCACACGGTACGTGCCGGCCGCGAGTCCGAGAAATTCGTAGTAGCCGGTATCGTCGGTCTGCGTGGTGGCGAGGAGATTGCCGGCATCGTCGTAGAGTCCCACGAGGACTCCCTCGATTCCGGGCTCGTCCGCGTCCTGGATCCCGTCGACCGCCTTGCCGCCGCCGCTCTCATAGTCGCCGTATCCCCGGTCGTGCCAGACGTAGTCGCCCAGTCCTGCGGTCTTCGGTTCCGGACCGCAGTCCTCGTCGAAGGTTCCCTCGCCGGTGATCGTGCAGGCTTTCGCCGCGATGGTGACGGTGTAACCAGCGTCTTCGTTGGCTAGGACCACTTCGAAGACGTCCGACTCGCCGTTCTTCACGCCGTCCGGATCGGCCGTCTCGAATTTCACGCTGTAGAAGGGCACACCCGCGGGGAATTCCACCGTGTAGGTGCGGTTGCCGACCCATGTGTCGCCGTCCTGGGGCGAAACCGGGACGACGCCGTCGGGCAATCCGATCGCCACGTAGCTGAGACCGCAGTCGTTGTCGTTGCGGACCTCGAAGCGAAGGGTGGTCGTGCCGTCGCCGTTGTCCACCGCCTCGATATACGTGAAGGTGAAGCTCGAGGCCGTCACGACGCAGTCCCCGGGCGTGCTGTAACAGACCTCGAGGCGGGGTCGCGCGGATACGGTGTCGGCCTCGCTGCTGCGGATCTTCTCGACGCTGCCCATGTTCTGTTCGAGAAGGACGCCGTGGTTTTCCACGGATCCGGACATCCAGTCGGCGACCAGATCGGTCAGGTCCACCTTCCGCTCTCCGGAGGTGTCCGGCACGAAGTAGCTGATCGTGTCCGGATCGAATGCGTCGCCGAACGAATCCCATGTCACCGTGGTCTCGTCCCAGGCCTCCGTGGCGCGGTGCACGCGCACGACGTTCGTATTGCCGCTGATGAAGGAGAGAACGAGCGTGGCCGAGTCGATCACCGCATCGCTCGGGATCGCGCTGAGATCGAACGCGAGGAGGGACCGCCGCTCGGCGTTGTAGAGTTCCCCGGTGAACAATCGGGTTCCCGCGCCGCGGTTGCTCGTGGGTTTGTTGGCCAGAACGTACGCGTCGAAGACCTGTTCGCGGTCGTCCCCGGGACGTCGGATCGTCACGCAGGTGGAATCGTCCACCGGACGGTATCCGAAGTCCGCATCGAGATAGTACTCATCCGCGCCCAGGTCGACCAGCATGGGATCGTTGCCGGTCGTCAGCGCGTAACCGTCGGGCACGCTGTTGTCGTAGACGTCCACCCAGTACGATCCCTCGGCCAGGTCCTCGAAGAGGTAACCGCCGCCCGAGTCGGTCGCCTGATAATCGAGGATGGCATCGTCCGAAGCCGGTTCGAAAACGCCGTCCCCGTCGTCCTCGATCAGGACGACGTAGATCCCTTCCAGGCCGGTTTCCCCGGGATCCTGGACGGCGTCGCCGTCGAGATCCTCCCAGACGAAGTCGCCGATGGCGCCCGCCACGCAGGTCGGGATCGGATCGATCTGCCCCATCACCGGGCCCGCGGACAAGAACAATGCAGTCAAGATCCAGGTCAAGGTTTTCACAGGACACCCTCTCCCTCTCCCCCCCAGCCCGAGGCCGGAAGAATCGCGTCGTTCGTCCCGGCACTCGTGGCGATCTCTCGCTCAATCATGGCAACCAGCCGCACCACCGATTCCCGGCGCAGCGGCTTTTCGAGCGAATAGCGGATATCGAAATCCAGCGCGCGATCCATCAGTTGCGAATCCGCGCGGTGAGTAATCAGAATCACCTGGGGCCGCATCCGACCCATCGTCTGCAGATCCTCGAGAAACGCCACCCCGTCGGGGCTCGGCAGCAACAGGTCGAGGAAAACCACCCCGCCGGGATGACGCTGAACATGGCGGAACGCATCCATCCGGTTCGTCTGGATCGCCACGCGCCGGCCGTCTCCCGCCACCCAGGAACGAAGCAGTTTCGCCGTCGCCAGTTCCGGATCGGCGATCAGGATGTCGAGAGTCGAGTTCTCCTGCCCGTCGGCTTCCCGCGGGGGGACAAACGGAATCGTTCTTTCCCCGTCACCGGCCCGTCGCGCGAAGATCGTCCGATCGATCGCTTCCCGGTCGAAACGCCAGTGTCGCCCCACCTTCGCCCCGGGGATTCTGCCCTCCCGCGCGTACCGATAGACCGTCTCGATCGGGAGCTTCAGGTATTTCGCGACATCTCGAATCGTCATGTAGTTGCCGGCCATTGCGCTTCTTCGGACGCCTCCTCTTCCCATTGAGCCGGCAACTTAGCGCAGAAGAAGGGGCAGGTCAACACCAAAATGCACATAACGACGCATAAAATCGGCGCATGTTCCGACGACTATGCGCAGTAACACGTCGTTACTGCATCATGTGCGTGTTTCGTGAGAGTCCCCGGCGCAAGAAACCGGCGATCGGCCCCGAATCCACGGAGCGCAGGTGGAAGACGGCGTCGCCGGGGAAGCCGGGGTGTCCGCTCCCTTCGATCACGGGTCGGAGGAATGATGAATACGGGTGCGGATGCCGGTCCGCCGGGAAGGCCCTGCCGAAGCGAGAAGGAAGATCGGGGAACACGGGATCTTGCCCGGCGAATCACCCGGCCGATCCCGGGAAGGTCCGGAAGGAATCCGACCGGGCCCGTTTCCGCCGGTGACGAGAGGGCGGCCTACCGGTGCCGCCGGGCCGCGATCGAGGAGACGAGCCGCAGCACCGTCGTCCGGTCCATCGGCTTGTCGATCGAGTACCGGATCTCGAAATCGAGCGCCTGATCCATCAGGGGGGAATCCGCGTATCCGGTCATCACGACCACCTGCGGGATCTGATCCCCCAGGGTCCCGAGTTCCTGGAGAAAGGCCACGCCGTCCATGTTCGGCATCTTCAGATCCAGGAAGACAAGATCGTACGGGCGGGAGCGGACGAGGCGGAGTCCCTCGACGCCGTCGGCGGCGCATTCCACCTCGTGGCCCGCGTCGGACAACCAGCGCTGCAGGAGCTTCGCGATCGCCCTCTCGTCGTCGACGACCAGGATCCGGAGCGACGGACCGCCCTCGTGTCCGGCGGATTCTCCCTCCACCACGGTCGGCACGAATCCCGACCCCTTCATCCGCTCGGCGTACCAGGCGTCGATCTGTCCCTTCTCGAACCGCCAGTGCCGGCCGAGTTTCGCGGCGGGAATCGTTCCGCTGCGGGCGTACTTGTAGATCGTCTCCTCCGGAATCTTCAGGTAGGCGGCGACCTCATGTACCGTCATGTATTCGATGTCCATATTCGCACCTGGTTCGGCTCCGCTCCCGGAGTTCCGTTTTCGGACGGAGGCCGCAGTGAGAGAAACATGCGCGGAAAACGGGCTCTTCGCCCTTCTGTGGACATGATACGGGAGTCCCGGGAGAGGTCAACAAACATCCATTCCTTCCCGATCCGGCCGGGGGCGATCGCGTTTCTTCCGGCGGCTGATCAGGATCCGCGGACCCGGCACCGGATGCGTCCCGCCAGCATGCCTGCGAGCGACACAAAGGCCCGCCCCTGCGCCCGAATTCCGGCCCACGGGACATCCAGGCGGGTCGGCGTCCCTTGCGCCCCGAAGACGACGACGGCGCGTCCGAGAACGGATTCCGGATCGATCCAGCCGTCAGGGCCGGCGAGAGCGTCTCCCTTGGGCAGGATCCGCCTTTCGCCGCGGCGACCGCGGATGCGGACGACGCGGTGGAGAACGATGCCGCCGTTCGGAAGGCGGCAGAGGACGATGTCCCCGCGGCGGACGGACCGGTCGGATCCGAGGGGGGCCACCTCGACGACGTCTCCGCTGCGGATCTCCGGGGCCATGCTCCCGCCGGACGCGCGGAAGCGAAGGCGCAGCCCGCGCGAGAGGAATTCGGAGGCAAGTACGGCGAACTCCGGATGGTCGATGCCGACCACCGGCGGAGGCGTTCCCTCTTCTTCCCGCACGAGCCTCGGAGAGCTGTACGGGGCCTGCCCGGCATGTGCTGGAGGCCTTTCCATGGGGGCAGTCAGACCGGCGGCGATCCGAAGAGATCCGCCACCGCTTGGTCCGGGGTGAAGTGAAGATCGTACCAGGACGCGCCCCACGACGGGCCGTCAAAGAAAGACAGGATACGGGAGACGGTTTCCGGGTCGTACCAGGGGACGGAAATCACCGGCAGGAAGCGCCGAACCGCTCCCCGGGCATCTACGGGTTCGAGCCGGGTCTCCCGCGCCTGCCGCAGGAAGGCCACGCCCCCCAGGGGAGCTTCCGTATTGCGGGCGATCCCGGCCTCTCCGGGCCAGGGCGTCCCGAAGACCGCGATGCCCCGATCCGTCCTCCGAAGGACCACGCGATCATCGCTCAGGATCTCGCCGAGACCCGCATCGGCCAGCAGGCGGGAAAGGGTGCTTTTCCCGGCGCCGGAACGTCCCGGGAAAATCCAGGCGTGGCCGTCGAAAATGATCCCCGCTGCATGCACAAGAAGCCCCGATCCCGCCAGCTGGTACATCAGAAGGAGTTGATCGAGTGGATAGCGAACGGGATTCCGCAGGACGATTCGCCCGTTCTCTCTCGAAACGAAGGGGCCGTCGCATCGGATCGTGCCCCTGTCCTGCCCGGGAACGAATTCCACGGTCCATCCGGGCCGACCGTCGATCAGGGGCAGCCGCACGAAACGCCGTTGATCGTCCCGCGCATCGATGCGCCAGCTCATCCCGTCGAAGAGCGGCGTCCAGCCTTCGTCCCCGCCGGACCCGCCCGCCACGAGATCGAGATCCATGCCCGCGAACGCTTCGGGCCCCTCCCCTCTGCTGAAGAAGGACGCATAGACTCCGGAGGGATCGGGGTCCCGCACCGGGTGTTGCGAGCGGATCCGGAAGGCGTATCCGCCGATGCTCAGCACGAGCCGCTCCGTCGATCCCAAGTCCTTCTTCTCCCGTCCCGCGGGGTTCAGCGCGGTTCGGCGCAATGATGCACCGGGACTTTCGACTTTCGCCACCAGAATAGGCCCGGAACCGCTGCCGAAAACGGGGGGGGGGGACCCGGTCGGTAGCGGTTTCGCGCGCCGTCCGACGGCAAACATCGACGCCGGACGCGCCCCGGGTGTCGCTCGACCTCCCTCTCCGACGGCCGCCGGACCCGGAATCGGGCGTTTCCCGACCGGCGTCTGCAAGCCGCATCTCCCGGGGGATCGTTCCGCGGGCCCCGGCGGATCCGCAACAAAAAAGGCCCGCGGCGCTCCCGGTTCGGGAACGCCGCGGGCGCTGGATTCTCTCCCGGTTATCGAGCCGGAACACGCCGGTCGAAGCCGGCGCGTCCGGGCACTGTCACGATCCGTTCGTCGAAGAGCAGTTGCTCACCACGCAACCGACGTTTCCATCCAGCGGGGCCACCGGGGTCGTGGATGTCTTGCATCCGCTGCCCAGGACCTCGTCGGAAGCCAGTTCGACCTTGCGGATCGCGGGTTTCTGGTAGGCTCGTTTCACCCCATCACGCCTCTCTGTCATGGTCGCCGCCCTCCTGCGCCGGTACCGTCAGCCCCATGATCCTCTCGAAGCGACGATGTCCCAGCTCGCACAGATACTCCGAAGGCCTTTCCTCGCTCCCCCGCTCCAGGCGGGCGAAGGGAGGACAGTGCCCGCAAAACGCCTTCTTATCACACGTGCGGCACGGATATCCCTCCGGAGCCTTCCGTTCCGGAATCTCGGAGATCACATCCCGCCAGCCGTCCACAAACCGTCCGTTTGCAAGGTCATATTGCACATCCGTGACCATAAGGCAAGCCTGAAGATGTCCGAATGCGTCGATGTGGAAGGATGTCTTGCCGGCGCCGCAGAGGTAGAGACGGTCCGTCGGGGGGAAATCCCGGATTCTTTCGTGGTAGCGGCGCCATCCCTCGACGCGCTCCGGATCCGTCAACTCCAATTCCACGGCCTCGCGGGCGGGCACGCGGAACCGCAGCGGCGTCTGGTCCCCGTTGAACCTCGGAAAAACGGCCGCATCCATGCGGAAACGTACGCCGTATCCGCGGGCGATCTCCTCGATCCGCCGGAACTCGTCGCGATTCAGGGTCATCAGGATCGTTTTCAGTCCGACCCGGATGCCGCCGTTCAGCAGCATCTCCACCCCCCGTAGGGTGCGTTCGAAGGAGCCCGGAACCCCCGTGACGCGCCGGCAGGTTTCCTCGGTGGCCCCGTAGAGGCTGATCTCCACCATCGTCGGCGGCAGATCCCGGAAGAGGTCGACGATCTCCGGATCCACGAGGGTCCCGTTGGTGAAAACGCCGACGAACATCCCCCGGCGCTTCGCGTGGGCGTAGATTTCCGCGAAGTCTTTCCGCAGCAGGGGTTCCCCGCCGGTCAGCAGGAGCTGCAGACAACCCGCTTCCACGACCTCGTCGATCAACGAAAGCCACCGCTCCGTCGGAAG
>CAYNBQ010000089.1:0-14953 GCA_964395275.1 uncultured Verrucomicrobiota bacterium | reverse complement strand
ATCAGGTGGGGTTGGGCGCCCGTCTGCGGCATCGGCCGGGGGACCTCTCGGGAGGCGAACAGCAGCGGGTGGCGATCGCCCGGGCGCTGGTGAACGAGCCGGGGATCCTGCTGGCGGACGAGCCGACGGGAAACCTCGACACGACAACCGGCGCCGGTATCATGGAGTTACTAGGCTCCTTGCACGAGGGCGGCGGGCTGACGCTGGTGGCGGTGACGCATGATCCGGCCGTGGCGGAGGCGGGCCGGCGAATCCTGGAGATGAGAGACGGAAGGCTGCGGTCGGACTACGGACTGCAGGCGGCGGGGGACGGAAGGTGAAGATCTACCTGAACGGGTCGTACGTTTCCGAGGACGAAGCGAAGATCTCCGTTTTCGATCACGGCGTGTTGTACGGGGACGGCGTTTTCGAGGGGATCCGGGCCTATCACGGGCGCGTCTTCAAGCTTCGCGAGCACGTGCGGCGGCTCTACCTGTCGGCGCGCGCGATCATGCTGGAGATCCCGATGACGGAGGAGGAGATGCGCCGGGCGGTGGTGGAGACCTGCGCGGTGAACGGGTTGCGGGAGGGATACATCCGCCTGGTGGTCACGCGGGGGGTCGGAACGCTCGGGCTGAATCCGTTCCGGTGCGAGAAGCCGACGGTCTTCATCATCGCGGCCAATATCGAGCTCTATCCGAAGGAGCTGTACGAGAAGGGGCTGAGCCTGGTGACGGTCCCGACCATGCGGAACCTCCGTTCGGCCCTGGACCCGGGGATCAAGTCGTTGAACTACCTGAACAACGTTCTCGCGAAGATCGAGGCCGTGAACGCCGGGGTGCTCGAAGGGGTGATGCTGAACGCGGAGGGGTACGTGGCGGAGTGCACGGGGGACAACCTCTTCACGGTGATGGACGGGCGGCTGATCACGCCGCCGGTTTCCGCCGGCGCGCTGAACGGGATCACGCGCGCGGAGGTGATCGACCTGGCGCGGGAAGCGGGCCGCGAGGTGATTGAACGTCCGATGTCCCGATACGATCTGTACATATCGGACGAGTGCTTCCTGACGGGCACGGCGGCGGAGATCGTGCCCGTGGTTCAGATCGACGGCCGGCGGATCTCCGACGGCCGGCCCGGGCCGGTGACGCGCGGCCTGCTGGAGGCGTTTCAGGAGAGAACGAGGAATGCCGGGGAGCCGATTCCGGAGTCCTGAGGAAGCGATCCCGAGATGAAATGCGAAATCTGCGGCGTGCACGAGGCGACGATCCATCTCACGGAGGTGGTCGACGACGAGATTCGGAAGATCCACCTCTGCGCCGAGTGCGCCGCGCAGAAGGGGGTCACGGCCGAAAGCGGGTTCGGCCTGGCCGATCTGCTGCTGGGCGTTTCCGGATCCCGGCGGAAGGCGGCCGGGGCGGTCTGTCCCCGGTGCGGCATGACCGAAGAGGATTTCCGGCGCGGCGGGCGCCTCGGATGCGCGGAGTGTTACGAGGTCTTCGCCGAGAGCGTCGCGGTCCTGGTCAAGGGCATGCATCACGGCGACCGGCACGTGGGCAAGGTTCCGCCGCAGTACGGGGAACTCCGGAAACGGCGCCGGCTCGAGTCCCTGAAGCGCCGGCTCGACGGGCTGGTGCAGGCGGAGGCCTACGAGGAAGCGGCGCGCGTGAGGGACGAGATCCGTCTTCTGGAAGGGGAGATCGAATCGGCGGGAGGCGGAAATGTCGTTGATCGATCCGCTGGTGCGTGAACCCGGGGAATGGATGTCCCAGGGAGAGGACTCCGATCCCCTGGTGATGAGCAGCCGGGTCCGCCTGGCGCGGAACCTGGAGAAGCACCCCTTTCCGGCGCGGGCCGACGAGGAGATCCTGGTCCGGATCCGGGAGGAGGTGACCGGGGCGGCCCGGTCGATCCCGATGCTGGAGGGAGCGGTCGAGGCGCCGCTGGAAGATCTCGACAAGGTCGAGCGCCAGGTGCTGGTGGAGCGGCATCTCATCAGCCGCGAGCACGCGGAACGGGGCAGGGGCAGCGCCGTCGTGGTGAGGCCGGATGAGACGGTCTCGCTGATGATCAACGAGGAAGACCACATCCGGATGCAGTCCCTGCGGGGCGGGCTGGCGCTTCGCTCGGCGTGGGAATCGATCCGCGCCGTGGACGACGCCCTGGAAGAACGTCTGATCTTCGCCTTCTCCACCCGGCTGGGCTATCTGACGGCCTGCCCGACGAATGTCGGCACGGGATTGCGGGCCTCGGTGATGCTGCATCTGCCCGGGCTGGTGATGAACGGGGAGATGGTGCAGGTCATCCAGGCGGTGGCCAAACTCGGACTGGCCGTGCGCGGTCTCTACGGCGAGGGGACGGAGGCCCACGGGAACCTCTTCCAGGTATCCAACCAGGTGACGCTGGGCGAATCCGAGGAGGAGATCATCGATCACCTAGAAAAGGTGATCGCGCAGATCCTGGAAAGCGAGCGGCACGCGCGGGAACGCCTTCTTGAAAAGAGAAAGGCGGTGATCTATGATCAAGTCGGACGGGCGATCGGAACCCTGCTGAACGCGTTCATTGTCAACTCCCAGGAGATGACGAATCTCCTGTCGGCCCTCCGGCTGGGCGTCGACTTGGGACTCGTCGAGGGAATCGGGCGCGGAACGATCGACGAACTGTTCATTGCGACGCAGCCCGCGCATCTGCAGTACACGGCGGGCCGGTCGATCGGCGCCTCCCGGCGGGACCAGCGGAGGGCGAATCTGGTTCGGACGAGGCTTCGGGAACTGGGGGTCCGCTTCACCCGATAGAGAGCACGCCGGTGCGCGGAAGGATACGAGAATGAACAACTTCACTCCGAGAGCGCAGCAGGTCCTGGCGCTGGCACGCAAGGAAGCCGACCGGTTCAACCACAACTACGTGGGGACGGAACATCTTCTGCTCGGGCTGATCAAGCTCGGGCAGGGGGTGGCGGTCAACGTATTGCGCAAGATGGGGCTGGATCTGGAGACGGTGCGCCTGGAGGTGGAAAAGGCCGTCGGAACGGGCACCGACACCAAGACGGTCGGGAGCCTGCCCTACACGCCCCGGGTGAAGAAGGTGCTGGCGCTTTCCGGGAAGGAAGCGAAGGCCCTGAACCACAGCTACGTCGGGACCGAGCACATCCTGCTGGGGCTGTTGCGCGAGGGCGAGGGGGTCGCGGCCCGGATCCTGAAGAACCTGAACGTCGATCTGGAGCGCACCCGCAGCGAGATCCTCCGCGAGCTGGATCCGAACTACGAGGCGGGGGCCGAAGGAGAGGAATCGGCGTTGACCTCTCCCGAGGAGAAGAAGGACGTCAAGACGCCGGCGCTGCGCCTCTTCGGCCGCGACCTGACGGAACTGGCCGCCAAGGGGGAACTCGACCCGGTCATCGGCCGCAAGGCGGAGATCGAACGGGTGATCCAGATCCTCTGCCGCCGCACGAAGAACAACCCCGTGCTGCTCGGCGAGGCCGGCGTGGGCAAGACGGCGATCGTGGAGGGGTTGGCCCAGGAGATCGTACGGGGCAACGTGCCCGAGATCCTGCGCGACAAGCACGTGATCACGCTCGACCTGGCCCTGATGGTGGCCGGCACGAAGTACCGGGGCCAGTTCGAGGAACGGATCAAGGCCGTCATGGAGGAGATCAAGCGGTCGCGCAACGTGATTCTGTTCATCGACGAACTGCACACGATCGTCGGCGCGGGATCGGCCGAGGGGGCGATGGACGCCTCGAACATCATCAAGCCGTCGCTGTCGCGCGGGGATCTGCAGTGCATCGGGGCGACGACGCTGAACGAGTACCGGAAGTTCATCGAGAAGGACGCGGCCCTGGAACGGCGGTTCCAGACGATCCGGGTGGACGAGCCGAGCGTCGACGAGACGATCGAGATCCTGGGGGGCCTCCGGCCCAAGTACGAGGAACATCACCGGGCGAAGATCACGGACACGGCGCTGGTGGCCGCGGCGAAGCTGTCGGACCGGTACCTGACCGGGCGGCACCTGCCGGACAAGGCGATCGACGTCGTCGACGAGGCCGGCGCGCGGGCGCGGATCGCGGCCCTGACCCGTCCGCCGGACGCGCAGGAACTGGAGCATCGGATCGAGGAGATCCGCCGCGAGAAGGAGAACGCCATCCGCGGCCAGGACTTCGAGTTGGCGGCCTCGCTGCGCGACAAGGAGAAGGCGGCCCGCGAGGAGCTGGAGAAGCTTCTCGACCGGTGGAAACGCAGCCGGGACGAGAAGGAAGTGACGGTCGACGAGGAAGACATCCTGGTGATCGTTTCCAAGTGGACCGGCATCCCGCTGAGCCGGCTCGAGGAACGGGAGGCGGAGAAGCTGGTCCGGATGGAGGAGGAGCTTCGCAAGGTGGTCATCGGACAGGACGAGGCGACCGCGGCGATCTCGAAGGCCCTGCGCCGGTCGCGCGCGGACCTGAAGGATCCGCGGCGGCCGATCGGATCGTTCATCTTCCTGGGGCCGACCGGCGTGGGCAAGACGCTGCTGGCGCGCGCGCTGGCGGAGTTCATGTTCGGGGATCCCGAGGCGCTCATCCAGTTCGACATGAGCGAGTACATGGAGAAGTTCACGGTCAGCCGCCTGGTCGGTTCGCCGCCGGGATACGTCGGCTACGAGGAAGGCGGACAGTTGACCGAACAGGTGCGCCGGCGTCCCTACTCGGTCGTGTTGTTCGACGAGATCGAGAAGGCCCATCCGGACGTGATGCACCTGATGCTCCAGGTTCTGGAGGAAGGGAAACTGACCGACAGCCTGGGCCGGACCGTCGATTTCCGCAACACGGTGATCATTCTGACCTCGAACATCGGCGCGGACATCATCTTCAAGCAGGGCGGGATGGGCTTCCGCCCCGCGGGCGAGGAAGCCTCCTACGAGAAGATGAAGGAACAGCTCATGGGCGAGAGCAAACGGCTCTTCAAGCCCGAGTTCCTGAACCGGGTGGACGACGTCATCGTCTTCCGGGCGTTGAGCCGGGACGATCTGATGCGGATCGTGGAACTGGAAGCCGGCAAGGCCAAGGAACAGCTCGGCGCCAAGGGGATCGAGCTGGTTCTGACGGACGAGGCGAAGTCCTTCCTGATCGACAAGGGGTATGCGCCGGAATTCGGCGCGCGCCCGCTGCGCCGGGCCGTGGAACGCCATGTCGAGGATCCCCTGGCGGAGAAGATCCTGCGCGGGGACGTGAAGGGGTCCGACCGCGTGGAGGTTCGGGTCGAGGACGGGGAACTCGTGTTCCGGGTCTGCGAACGCGCGCCCAGCGGCAAGCTTTCCGAGACGCAGAGCCCGGGATGACCGGATCGGCGGCCCGGGGGCGGCGGGGTCGGATCCGCCCGGGGTTTCCCGCGCCCTCGCACCGGACCCGGGGAGCGCTCAGCGGATTCTTTCGACGCGGGGGAGGGGGACGCCCATGGGGGGATTTCTGAATCGCGCGGCGTCGGCCCTTTTCGAGCGGCTGGAAGAGGCCGGCCGGGTCGGCGTCCTGGGGGCGGAATCGATCGTCACGATCGTGACGCGCCGTCCCCGGTGGCGGGAGACGATCCGTCAGATCGCCCTGATGGGGGTGGGATCGCAGGGGGTGATCCTGATCACCGGGGTCTTCACCGGGCTCGTCTTCGCGGTGCAGACCTACTACCAGTTCCACAAGGTCCAGATGGATTCGCTGGTCGGGGCGGTGGTGTCGATTGCGATGTCCACGGAACTGGCTCCCGTGCTGGCCGCGCTGATGGTGACGGGGCGGGTGGGGGCGGCCCTGACGGCGGAACTGGGCACGATGCAGGTCACCGAGCAGATCGACGCCCTGCGTTCCCTGGGGATTCAGCCGGTGGACTATCTGGTGGTGCCCCGGCTGGTGGCGATGGTGATCTCCATGCCGGTTCTCACGCTGGAGGCGTTCATGATCGGCATCTTCAGCGCCTACCTGCTGATCGTCGGGGGCATGGGGGTCGACAAGGGATACTACCTCTGGAACATGGACCAGTGGACGCTGATGCGCGACGTGGCGCTGGGGCTTGTCAAGGCGGGGGTTTTCGCCGTCCTGATCGTGTTGATCTGTTGCGCGAAGGGGTTCTCGACGCGCGGGGGCGCCGAGGGGGTGGGCCGGTCGACGAACCGCGCGGTGGTGGCGACGTCGATCGCGGTGCTGGTTGCGAATTTCTTCATCACGTTCCTGTATTCGACGATCTTTCCGCGATGAACCGTCCGATGATCGAGCTTCGCGAGGTGCGCAAGTCCTTCGGTCCGCAGGAGGTGCTGAAGGGGCTCTGCTTCGAGGTGGCGGAGGGGGAGACCGTGGTGGTGATCGGCCGCAGCGGGTGCGGCAAGAGCGTGATGTTGAAGCATATCTGCGGATTGATGCGTCCGGATTCCGGCGAGGTCCGGGTGGCGGGGGAACGGGTCGACGATCGGAAGGAGCGTCATCTCGTTTCGATCCGCCGGAAGATCGGGTTCGTCTTCCAGGGGGCGGCCCTCTTCGATTCGCTGGACGTCCGCGGGAACCTCGCGTTGAGCCTGGTGGAACAGCGCCTGCCGCGCCGGGAGATCGACGAACGGGTCCGCCGGGCCCTGGCGCAGGTGGAACTGGAAGGGATCGAGACGAAGATGCCGTCGGAACTGAGCGGCGGGATGAAGAAGCGGGTCGGCCTGGCGCGGGCCATCGTCGGGGATCCGTCGATCATCCTGTATGATGAACCGACGACGGGGCTCGATCCCGTGACGGCCGACAGCATCAACGAGCTGATCCTTCATCTGAAGCACCGATTGCGGATCACCTCGGTGGCGGTGACGCACGACATGACGAGCGCCTATCGGATTGCGGACCGCATCGCGATGCTGCACGACGGCCGGATCCGGTTCGTCGGCACGCCCGAAGAGATCCGCTCCTGCGACGACGCGATCGTCCGGCAGTTCGTCGAGGGACGCGCCAGGCTGGAAGGGGGCGAGTGATGGAATCGCGCGGAATCGAGTGGAAGGTCGGGCTCTTCCTGGCGGTCGGGATCGTTCTGGCCGGGATGG
Source organism: uncultured Verrucomicrobiota bacterium (assembly GCA_964395275.1). Lineage (GTDB taxonomy): Bacteria > Verrucomicrobiota > CALLYA01 > CAYNBQ01 > CAYNBQ01 > CAYNBQ01. The sequence continues at coordinate 7,942 of CAYNBQ010000089.1, read as the reverse complement.
CGATCATGCGTTTCGGGAAACTGGAACGCAGCATGCGGGATTCCTACGAGATCATCGGGATCTTCAACAACAGCGGCGGGATCGTGCCGGACGCGCAGGTGGTCTGCGCCGGGGTGCCGGTCGGCCACGTCCGGGAGGTGCGTCTCTATCCGGAAGGGCGGCACAAGGTCCATATCGTTCTGGACATCTACCGGGGGACGAAGATCCGCAGGGGCGCCGAACTGGCGATCAAGCAGGTCGGGTTTCTCGGGGACAAGTACGTCGAGATCATTCCGGCGCAGGATCCGAAGGCCCCCGTGGTGGAACCCGGAGCCCGGCTGCAGGGACGGGATCCGTTCGACATGAACGAGGCGGCCCTGGAAGGGGTGGCCCTGCTGGAAACCAGCCGGCGGATCGCGGACCGCCTGGATCGTCTGCTCGTCCGGCTGGACGAGACGATCCTGCGGGAGGAGCGGCTGCGCCAGCTCGACGATTCCTTCGGCGCCCTGGCCGAGACGGCCGAAGACGTTCGCGAGACCGCGCGGGTGATGCGCGAATCGATGGACAGGGCGGGGCCGGGCCTGGCCGACACGGTGGAGGTTTTCGCGTCGTTGACCAACGACGTGAAAACGATCGCGAAAGACGCCGGCGAACTGATCGCCGAATCGAAGAAGGCGGTCGCGCGGCTGTCGGCGCAGGCGGAGGACCTTGCCGGCGGGGCGAACGACGTGATGGAACGGATTGCGGCGCTGCTGGATTCCCTGGAAGAGGGAGAGGGGACGGTCGGACGGCTGCTGACGGATTCGAGCCTGTACGACGAGGCCGTGACGCTCCTGCGTCGCTGGAGGGAGCAGGGGATCCTCTCGAAGGAAAAACTGTCGAACCGGCGGTTGAAGGAGCGGGAGGAAACCCTCCGGCGGGGAAGAATCCGTTCGTTCGACGAGAGGGACTGAATCGGGACGCGCCGAATCCGTAGGGTATGCAGACGCGCGGCCGTCCGATGCCGGCCGGCCGCGCCACGGAGCAAGAAACGTATGAGCCTCTGGGTGCTGCGGGGTTTTTTCCTGATTCTCTGCGTCCTGGGCGGATGGTCGATCGCGAGCATCGCCCCGATCTGGGCGGTGAAACCCCACGCCGGCGCGATCGGAGCGCTGGTCGGATTCGGGGTCGGATCGTCGGTGATCGCGCTGGATCATCTCCTGAAGGGGTTTTCCCTGCGGGGACTGTCGGCGGCGACGTTCGGGCTGTTCGTGGGCAGCCTGATGGCCTTCTTCATCGATCGCTCGGGGATCTTCCTGTTCGTTCCCGAGGCCGAACGGGTGGCCGTGCAGATCGGCGTCTTCGTCGTCTTCAGCTACCTGGGCATGGTGATGGCCATGCGTGGCAAGGACGAATTCAACCTGATCATCCCTTATGTCAAGTTCATGCGGCAGCCGGCGGAGGATCGAGTGACGCTGCTGGACACCTCGGCGGTGATCGACGGTCGGGTCGGGGAGCTCTGCGCGGCGAACGTGGTGGACGGCCAGATCCTCGTGCCGCGGTTCGTCCTGCGGGAACTGCAGACGATCGCCGATTCCGGCAACGAGCTGAAGAGAAACCGGGGCCGCCGCGGACTGGAGATCCTGACGAAACTCCAGAAGGATCCGTCGGTCAACATCCGGGTGCACGAGATGGATTTCGACGACGAGATCGACGTCGACGCCAAGCTCGTCAAGATGGCGCGTTACCTCGGGGCGCGGATCCTGACGAACGATTACAACCTGGAAAAGGTCGCCGAACTGCAGCAGGTGACGGTGCTGAACGTGAACCGGATCGCGGAAGCGGTGCGCTCGGTCTATCTGCCCGGCGAGGGGTTGCGGATCCGGCTGGTCCGCGAAGGCAGGGAGGCGAACCAGGCGTTGGGGTATCTTTCCGACGGGACGATGGTCGTGGTGAACAACGGCCGGGCGTTGATCGGCGAAGAGGTGGAGGTGGTCGTTTCGAGCTCCATCCAGACGGCCACGGGGAGAATGATCTTCGCGGACCCGGTCCGGGGGCGGTCGAAGGGAAACGGGGGACGGAACGCGAAGGACCCCGGCGCGGATCGTGACTGAGTCGTTCCAGGGTACGCGGTACGGGGATGCCGGCGCCGTGGTGGTGGCCGCCGGCGTCGGGTGGCGTTTCGGGGATCCGGCGAAGATCCTCCGGGAGATTGCCGGGAAACCCGTCTACCTCTGGGCGGTCGATGCCTGCGCGGCGGTTTGCGCACGTGTGACGGTCGTTACGCGTCCCGAGTTCGAGGAGGCGATTCGTTCGGTTCTGTCGCGGCGCGACGACGGCGTGGAATACGTCGTCGCGCCGGGCGGGAAACGGAGGCAGGACTCGGTCGCGGCGGGCTTGAGAACGCTTCGGGACACGGGGACGAAGATCGTCGTGATCCAGGATGCGGCGCGTCCCCTGACCCGGCCGGGGCTGGTGGCTGCTACGATCGACGCGGCGCGCCGCTGCGGCGCTGGGGTGGCGGCGCGGCCGATGGCGGACACCGTGAAGGAGGCGGACGGTGACGGGATGGTGGTCCGCACCCTGGATCGTTCCCGGCTCTGGTCGGTCGAGACGCCGCAAACCTTCCTTCTGGAATCGATCGAGACGGCCCTGGCGAAGGTGCGCGCCGACGGGGCGGAGGTGACCGACGACGCCGCGGCGGTGGAACGGGCCGGCGGACGGATCCGGCTCGTCGATTCCACGCCCTGGGGCGCCAACGGGAAGATCACCGTCGCGGACGACCTGCCCTGGATCGAGCACCTGTTGCGGCTGCGGTCCGCGGACGGGTGACCGGACGGGTTCGACACGGCGCCGGAATCCGTCGGCTTTCACCCCTCCGCGCGGCATGTCGGGGCGCTCCGCTGTTGCGGGCGGGTCCCCCCATTGGCTACCGTAGGCGGACCATGGCCAGGATCGGGATCGGTTACGACGTCCACGCGCTGGCGCCGGGACGGACGCTCCGCCTGGGGGGGGTGGATGTGCCCCACGACCGGGGGCTCGCGGGGCATTCCGACGGGGACGCGGCGGTGCATGCGGTCGCCGACGCGATCCTGGGGGCGTTGCGCTGGGGCGACCTCGGCGCGTGGTTCCCGTCCGAAGATCCGGCCCTGGAAGGGATCGACAGCCTCCGGTTCCTCGAGAAGATCGCCGCGAGGATGAGGGACGAGGGATGGAAGATCGGCAATATCGACGTGGTGATCGTCGCGCAGGAACCGCGGCTGGCGCCGCACGTGGAGGCGATGTCCCGTGCGATGGCGGCGGCGCTGGCGATCGAACCCGCCCGGGTCTCGGTGCATTCGAAGAGCGCCGACCGTCTCGGGACGATCGGTCGAGGCGAGGGAATCGCGGCCATGGCCGTGGCGTTGGTGCATGACGGGAGGGAAGATCCGGATGGATGACCGACCCAGCCTGCGGTTTCGCAACACGGCGAGCCGACGAATCGAGGAGTTCGTACCGCTGACCCCCGGAAAGGTCGGAATGTACACGTGCGGGCCGACGGTCTACAACTTCGCCCACATCGGGAACCTCCGAACGTTCCTCTTCGAGGACATTCTGCGCCGGACGCTGAAGGACGCCGGCTACGCCGTGACGCAGGTGATGAACCTGACGGACGTGGACGACAAGACGATCCGCGGCGCCCGGGAACGGGGGATCCCGCTGGCGGACTACACCGGTCCGTACAAGAAGGCCTTCTTCGAGGATCTGGACACCCTGGGGATCGAACGCGCCGAGCACTACCCGGCGGCCACCGAACACGTCGACCGGATGATCGAGCTGATCGAACGGCTCTTCGAACGGGGCCTCGCGTACAGGTCCGACGACGGATCCGTCTACTACGACATCTCGGCCTTTCCCGGGTACGGGAAGCTCTCCGGGATCCGGCTCGACGATCTCCGCCCGGGGGCGCGGGTCAGCCAGGACGAGTATGAGAAGGAGTCCCTGGCGGATTTCGCTCTCTGGAAGGCGTGGACGCCGGAGGACGGCGAGGTGGGCTGGGAGAGCCCCTGGGGCCGGGGGAGACCCGGCTGGCATATCGAGTGTTCGGCGATGAGCATGGCGTATCTCGGCGAGACCTTCGACATCCACACGGGGGGCATGGACAACATCTTCCCGCATCACGAAGACGAGATCGCGCAGAGCGAAGGCGCCACGGGAAAGCCCTACGTCCGCTACTGGCTGCATGCGGCGCACCTGATCGTCGACGGGCAGAAGATGTCGAAATCTCTCGGCAATTTCTACACCCTGCGGGATCTCACGGCGAAGGGATGGAGCGGACGGGAGATCCGGTTTGCGCTGCTCGGAGGGCAGTATCGGCAGACGTTGAACTTCACGCTGGACGGGCTGCAGGGGGCCCGATCGGCGCTGGGACGCGTCGACGAGATGGTGACGAAACTCCGGGAGATCGCCGGGCCGGGCGAGGCGACGGCGGCGACCGAGGAACTGGTTCGGGATCTTCTGCGCCGCTTCCGCGCGGAGATGTACGACGACCTCAACGTTCCGGCGGCGATGGGGGTTCTCTTCGAGGGGTTGCGGGAGATCAACCGGCGTCTCGATGCCGGCGGGATCGGTCCGGGGGACGCCGCCCGCATTCTGGAGGGTTGGGCGGAGGCCGACGCGGTGATCGGCTGTTTGAGCCCGGCGGAAGAGGGCGTTGATTCCCGCGTGGAATCCCTCGTGCAGGAGCGGGAAACGGCCCGCAGGGAACGGGACTGGGCGCGTGCGGACGCCCTGCGGGACCGGATCCGGGAGCTGGGGTACGTCGTCAAGGATACTCCCCAGGGACCCCGGGTCAGCCGGGTGGAGGCGTGACCATGCGCAACGCCCGTTCGTTGTTCGTCAGTTTCGAGGGATGCGAAGGGTCGGGGAAATCGACCCAGGCGAGGATGTTGACCCGGACGCTCCAGGCGGCCGGCTACCGGGTGGTCCTGACGCGGGAGCCCGGGGGCACGTCGCAGGGGGAGGCGATCCGCGAGATGCTGCAGCACGAGAGGGGGGGCGACACGATCTCGGCCGAGGCGGAACTGCTGCTCTTCGGGGCGAGCCGGGCGCAGCTCAGCCGCCGGGTGATCGCCCCGGCGCTCGAGGCGGGTTACATCGTGATCGCCGACCGTTACATGGATTCGACGACGGCCTACCAGGGTGCGGGACGCGGTCTGGATCCGGAGCTGGTCGAGGCCGTGAACCGCCTGGCGACGGGAGGAACGGTTCCGGAGCGGACCGTGTTGATCGATGTCGACGTTACGCTCGGCATCCGCCGGTCGCTGGGACGTCAGGAGACCCTGTTCGAACTCGACCGCATCGAGCGGGAGTCGATCGCCTTCCACGACCGGGTGAGGCGCGCCTACCTGGAGATCGCCCGCCGGGAACCGGAACGCGTGAAGGTCGTCGACGGGGCGGGACCGCCGGAGCGGGTCCAACGCACCGTGATGGACGTGCTGGCCGATGTCCTCCCCCCTCTTTGAGACGCCGGCGCCGGTCCGGGTGCGGATCGAGCCGATCCTTCGGGCCCTGGAAGACGGCCGGGCGGCCCATGCCTACCTGCTGCTGGGCTCGCCGATCGGGGGACGGGAGGAGGCGGCGCGGGAGCTGGCGGCGGCCCACCTCTGCCCGACGCCGGGGCCGGGGGCGTGCGGGGAGTGCCGATCGTGCCGGGCGGTCGCCGCGGGTTCGCATCCGGACCTGGTGCTCGTGACGCCCGTTTCGCGCACGCGCCAGATCCTGATCGAGCAGATCCGGGACCTGGAGATCCGCCTTCAGCGCAAGCCGGTCTGGGGCGACCGCCGCGCGGGGGTCGTCTTCGAGGCGGACATGATGACGCTGCAGGCGGCCAACGCGTTTCTCAAGACGCTGGAAGAACCCTCCGGGGGAACCTTGCTGGTTCTCACCGCCGAGTCGACCCAGGGACTCGTGGAAACGGTCGTCTCGCGGTGCCAGCGGGTGAGCATGGGCGATGCGGCGGTTCCCAGGCCGGAGTGGGCCGCCGAAGTGGAATCGGCGCTGGCCTCGATGTACGAAGGCGAGGCGTCCGCCGCGGCGTGCCGACAAAGGGTCTATTCGGCCCTGGGGCGGATTCTCGCTCTGTTGGAGTCGCTGCGCGCGGCGTCGAAGGTGGAGGCGGAGCTGCCGGACGACATGGACCCGGCGGCGAAACGCCGCCTGACGCAGGAAGCCGAGGCGCGGTCGCTTTCCCGGTACGTGGCCGAGCGGCGCCGGCTGGTGGAATCCCTGGCGGTCTGGTGGCGGGACGTCCTGGCGGTGACGCTCGGGGCGGGCGAATCCCTGGGGCTGGAAGGCGATCGACTGGCGCGGATCGAGAGGGTCGCGGCCTGCTTGACCCCGCAGGACGCCGAGCATAGGCTGGCCGCAGTCCACCAGTTGCAGCAGGACCTGGATCGGAACGTCCAGGAGACGCTCGCGATGGAGCGATGCCTCCTGCGTCTGGGGAGAGACGGGACGTGAACCGATGTATCGCATTTACTACGCGCGGGTGGAGAACGGCACCCGGCACCGTTGTTACAGCGCCGATTCGGGGGAGTATCATCCGGGCGATGCGTGCGTGATCCAGGAGGAACGAAACCTGGATTTCGGATACATCCTCCTGCTCGAGGCCGAGCAGGAGCATGATCCGGCCGCGGACGGACCGATCCCGAAGATCGTGCGGCGGGCCACCGGGCAGGATCTCGTCCGGGCGGAGGAGAACCGCCGGCTCAGCGAAGAAGCCTATCTGGTCGGCCGGCGGAAGATCGAGGAACACCGACTGCCGATGTCCCTGGTGCGGGCGGTGTATACGTTCGATCGGAACCGGATCGTCTTCTATTTCACCGCGGACGGCCGCGTGGATTTCCGGGAACTGGTCCGCGATCTGGCCCGGACGCTGGGCACGTGGGTCGAGCTTCGCCAGATCGGCGTGCGCGACGAGGCCGGAATGGTGGGCGGACTGGGACCGTGCGGGCGGCAGTTGTGTTGCTCGTCCTGGCTCCACGATTTCGCCAGTATCCACGTTCGGATGGCGAAGGATCAGCGCCTGTCGCTGAATCCGAACAACATCTCCGGGATGTGCGGACGGTTGAAATGCTGTCTGCGTTTCGAACACGCCTGCTACCGGGAGATGAGCAAGAGTATGCCCTCGGAGGGCACGCCGGTGTCCTGTCCCCACGGCAAGGGGCGAGTCACGGGCAAGAACATCCTGAAACAGACGGTGATGGTCGAACTCGAAGATCGGCACGTGGTCGAGGTTCCCGTGAGCCGTCTGAAGGTGCTTTCGCGCAAGTCTTCGGGATGAAGCGTGCACAGGCAGGGGCGGGTCCCGCCTGGGTTCCCGGCGCGAGACGGTGGCTGGCGGCTCTCTTTTTCGCGATCCTTTTCCTGGCCCCGGTGAAGTTCGGGAATCCCGCGGCGCCGTCGCAACAGCCGGTCTTTCCCTGGGGCGGGTGGGAATGGCTGCTGCAACCGTGGCCTTCGGAGGCGATCCTCCTGGCGGCGTGGTGGCTGGGCCTGGGGACCCTGGTTCTCGACGCGGCCGAACGGCGGATCGCGTTGCCGGGGAGGACATGGTCGTTCTTTGCCGCTTTCGTCGTCTGGGAGATCGCCTGCGGCGTGTCGGCCGGATCGCGTCCCGCATGGGTGATGGTCCTGCGATATCACGGCGCCCTCCTGGCGTTCTGGTACGCGGCCTGGTCGCTGTTGAGGGGACGGACCGGCCGGGAGATCCTGGCGGGGGCGTTGGCGGGCGGGGTCCTGTGCGTCGCGGTGGTCGCGTTGCAGCAGCGCTGGGGCGGGATCGAAGCGACCCGGCGGTATGCCGAGGAGGTTTTCGGCCCCGGCAACATCCCCGAGCGTCTGCGAAGCAAACTGGCGAGTTCCCGGGTCTGGGGAACGTTCGTCTATCCGAATGCGCTGGCCGGGTTCCCAGGGCCTGAACTACGGTGAATTCTTCGTTTTC
>CAYNBQ010000088.1:0-15101 GCA_964395275.1 uncultured Verrucomicrobiota bacterium | reverse complement strand
CGTGCCGCCGACGCGGAAGACGACGGTCCGGGGGCCGGCGGCCGTGCAGGCCTCCCGCAACGTCCCGGGTCCGTGGTCGGCCAGGGAGGTGACCTCGATCACCCGGCCGCCGCGTCCGCCGGGAGTCTCCGTCCCGGGGCCGGCGGCGCCGGGGAAACAGGGCATCGCACGGCCGGGGCCCGCGCCGAGGACAAACAGGACCGCGGCGGCCCATGACCGGGCCGCGATCGAAAGGCCTCCTGCCGCGGAATTGCGCATCCCGATTCCCGTGACCTGTTCGTTACGACGGTCGATCGCCCTGCAGGCAGCGCTCGACAAGGTCGTCGATGCCGATCGTCGCCAGGCACATGACGTGGTCGGCGGCTCCGTAATAGATGCGCAGTTCCCCGTCGTCTCCCGGAACCACGCCGCAGGTGAAGACGACGTTTCCGACGTTGCCGGTCCGCTCTTCGGGGGCGTGCGGCGACAGGACGGCCTCCCGGGCGCGGCCGAGCACCCTGGCGGGGTTCTCCAGGTCGAGGAGGACCGCGCCGAGCCGGTAGACGCTTCCGAAGCAGGTTTCCCGGACGCCGTGGTAGATCTCCAGCCATCCGGCGTCGGTTCGGACGGGCGGGGCGCCCGCGCCGATCTTCGCGTTGTCCCAGCCCCGGGGGCGGGGCGCCATCACGAACTCCGGCCGTCCCCAGTAGACCAGGTCCGGCGAATACGAGATCCAGATGTCGCCGCGCGGTTCGGTCTGGGTCATCGGCCGATCGAGTTTGGCGTAGAGGCCGCCGATCTTCTCCGGAAAGAGCACGACGTCCTTGTTCTCCGGCAGGGTGATCAAGCCGAGTTTCTCGAAGGTTCGGAAATCGGTCGTTCTGGCCAGGGCGGTGACGCACATCAACGGTCCGTAACAGACGTAGGTGATGTAGTAGACGTCGCCGATGCGGGTGATCCGGGGATCCTCCACGCTGTAGCCCTCGTAGAGGGCCAGGGGACCGTCGGGATCGCAGGTGATGGCCGGTTCCGGATCGGGGATGAACCGGACGCCGTCGCGGCTGCGGGCGATCCACAGCGTCGACCATCCCTCCAGGCCTTCGACGCGGCAGAGCAGGATGGTCTCGTCGCCGAACCGCGCGGCCGCCGCGTTGAAGACGGTGTTCACCGGCCGCGGGAAATCGGCGGCGGTCAGGATCGGGTTGCCGGGATGGCGTTTCGCCGGATGCGGGGAATCTTTCGTCTCGCTCATCGGAAGACTCCTGTCGTTGCCCGACGTGCGGGCGCCGCTTGGGATTTACCAGAGGTACCCCAGGGCGAAGGGGCGGAACGCCAGGCCGATCAGGGCGACGTTCCAGATCAACATGCAGACGATCAGGACGAGCCGGAGATCCCGGATCCAGCGCCAGTCCTGCCGCGGGATCGCGCGGTATTCCCGCGCGATCACCGCGACCGGGAAAACCAGGAACACCGCCAGCGCGAGACCGACCGAAAGGATGCAGACGACCAGGTTGCGAGTGGGCATTCCCATCCATCCGGCGATCCGCAGAACGTTGGCGAAGAGATACCCCGAGGCCAGGGGGCGGACGGCGTCCTGGAGGTACTTCAGATTGTTCAGGGTCGCGATCCCGACCATCACGCACCATTCGATCGCCAGCATGCCCAGCAGGACGGCGCCCCGTCCCCAGGAACGGCCCCGGAGATAGGCCGCGGTTGCGGCCACGGCGCCCGCCAGGACGAGAATGAACAGGATCCCCGCGCCTGCGCCGGCTTCCCTGCTCATGCCGGGCGGGGGAACCGGCGCCAGGACCGCCACGGTTCCCAGCAGGAAGACGGCGGCGAGGAGATACCGGACGAGGCGGTGCACGCCCCAGGGGTTCGCTACGGGATTCGACATTGCGCGGGGAGTCTGTCGGCACGCCGCTTCCGGGGTCAAGGGGGGAATCGACGCCCGCCGGGCGCATCGTCCGCCGGCAGAGGAAACTGGCGGCCGGCCCCGGGAGCCGTTACAATCCGGGCACGCCGCCGCGGTCGGGAACCGGCACGGCGGATCCGCAACATGAAAATCGTTTTCGGCATCATCCTGGGGATCCTGCTGGTTCTCTCGCTGATCGCGTGGGGGCTGAAACCGTCCCGAGCCCGGGACGGCGCGCTCACCCTGGTCTGGGTGACCGATCCGAACCCCACCCGGGACGAACAGTGCGAGATGTTCGCCGAGATGTTCGCCGACCGGGGGTTGCGGGTCGAGGTCGACCCGAACAACAGCGGCGTGGGCAAGGTGATCGTACAGACGACCGCCGGGATCGGTCCGGATCTCATCGACATCTACGACGTCGCGCAGTTCCGCGCCTATCTCCAGGCGGGGGTTCTCTACGACGTCACCGACTACGCCCGGGAACACGGGTTGACGCCCGAGATCTGCTGGCCCGCCTGCCGCGACCTGATGGTTTTCGAAGGGCGCCAGTACACGTTTCCGACGAACTGCGGAACGTGGTTCATCTTCTACAACAAGCGTATCTTCGACCGCTACGGCGTCCCGTATCCGGACGGCGACTGGGACTGGGAGGAGTTCGCCGAGGTCGCGGAGAAACTCACCCGCAAGCGCGAGGACGGCCGCGGATACGCCACCTTCGGCGCCATGGGCCTCGACCTGCTCGAGAGCATCTACCAGAACCGGGGCCGGATCTACACGCCCGACGGAACCCGTTGCGTGCTCGATTCGCCCGAGGCGATCGAGGCCGCCGAATGGCTCGCGGACCTCCGGTTCCGCCGGCATGTCATGCCCACGGCGGCCGAGGAACTGGCCATGTCGGCGCAGGGCGGCTGGGGGCGCGGCCTGATCAACCTCTTCGAGGCGGGCAAGGTGGCGATGATCCGCTACGGCCGCTGGGGACTGGTCCGCTGGCGCGTGGCGCAGCCGCCGGAGGATTCCCTGGCGCCCTCCCTGAAGGACATCGGGGTGGTCGCCATGCCGCGCGGCAAGGAGAAAGTCACGCTCTTCGTCATGCGGGCCACGGGGATCAACCGCAAGAGCCCCTATCGAGACCAGGCCCGCACGTTCCACGAGTTCCTGGCCTCCCAGCCCTATTGCGAACAGATCAACCGCTCGGCGGACGCGATCGCCGCCGTGATGGAATACTGCTACACGGACACCTTCCTGAAGAACCCGGAGTATCCGGAGGAGGACTACAACCAGATCTTCCTGGACGAGAATCTCAACGCCCGGAACATCGAGGTCAGCCCCTTCCTGGATCCCTCGGAGTTCGACCGGATCTTCCGGCGGTACGCCGACCAGATCACGGTCGGCAGCAAGCCGCCGGCGGAGGCGATGCGCGATCTCGCCCGGTCGGTGAACGACGCCATCCGCGACAACATCGAGCGGCGGCCGGAACTGAAGAAGCGTTACGAGGAGTTGACGGGATCGTGAGCGACCGCGCCGCATCGGGAAAGACCGGGCGATGGAGCCGGCGGGAACGCCGGAACATCGGGGTCGCCCTCATGTTCGCCGGACCCAACCTGATCGGGTTCCTCCTCTTCACGTCCCTGCCGGTGATCTTTTCCCTGGGCATGGCGTTCACGAACTGGGATCTGCGGGTCACCGTGCCCCTGGAATGGGTCGGCACGGAGAACTTCCGGCATCTGCTCGGCACCACCGTCGGGCAGGACGGCGTCCGGCGCGCCACCGATCCCGAGTTCTGGCAGTACCTCTACAACACCGCGTACCTGATGCTCGGGATCCCGATCGGGATCGCCGGATCGCTTTTCCTGGCGATCGTCCTGAGCGGGCGGATCCGCGCCCGCACGACCTTCCGCACGATCTTCTTCCTGCCGACGGTCACCTCCGGCGTGGCGCTGTTCATTCTCTGGAAGGCGCTGTTGAACCCGGAGTTCGGCCCCATCAACGACCTGCTCCGCGGGATCGCGGCCCTCTTCGGCAACCGCGATTTCCAGCCGCCGGCCTGGCTGGCGGACCTGCGCAACCTCTTCGGGCTCTACGGGCCGGCGGGGTTCGGCGGGGCCAAGGACGCCCTGATCCTCATGGGGACCTGGGTCGGCATCGGCGGGGTGAACATGATTCTCTACCTCGCGGGGCTGAGCAACATCCCGGTCGAACTCTACGAAGCCGCCGCGATCGACGGCGCCGGTCCCTGGCACCGCTTCCGCCACGTCACCTGGCCGCAGCTCGCTCCGACGACCTTCTTCATCGTGGTGATGAGCGTCATCGGCGGACTGCAGGGGGGCTTCGAACAGGCCCGCGTGATGACCAACGGCGGCCCCTCCGGCACCACCACCACGCTCGGGTACTACGTCTATCTCCTCTTCTTCGAACAGTTCCGTTTGGGCCTTGCCTGCGCCGTGGCCTGGATCATGTTCGCCCTCATTTTCGTCCTGACCGCGTTGAACTGGAAATTCGGGAGCCAGTCCATCAATGAGTGACGCCGTCGTCGAGATCCGCGCCGTGGCGGAGAAGAACCCCCTCTGGGGGATCCTGAAGAAGATTCTCGCCTACGCGCTGCTGCTTCTGGCCGCGGCGACGATGCTCGCCCCCTTCCTCTGGATGCTTTCGGCCAGCGTGAAACCGCTTTCCGAGGTGGAACTGGGCAACTGGATTCCCCACAGCTGGCGTTTCCAGAACTACCGGGAGGTGACGCAGGAAGTCGCCTTCGGCAAGTATTATTTCAACAGCGTCTTCATCGCTCTCTGGATCACCTTCCTGCAGGTGCTCACCAGTTCCATGGCCGCCTACGCCTTCAGCCGCGTCCGGTGGCCCGGCCGGGACCGCATCTTCCTGATGTACCTGGCCACGCTGATGATCCCCGGCGTGGTGATGATGGTCCCCAACTACTGGGTCATGAACAAGCTGGGGCTCGTGAACACCTACATCGGATTGATCGTCCCGGCGGCGTTCACGGCCTACGGCACCTTCCTGCTCCGGCAGTTCATGCTCGGATTGCCGACCAGCCTCGACGAGGCCGCCCAGATCGACGGCGCCAGCCACTGGCAGATCTACTGGGACGTCATCATGCCCCTGGCGCGGCCGGGGCTCATCACGCTGGCGATCTTCACCTTCATGGGATCGTACCAGTCCTTCTTCTGGCCCCTGGTGATGATCAAGGACGACTGGCTGCGCACGCTGCCGATCGGACTGCTCTACTTCGACAACTCGTTCGGACAGCAGACCAACCTGCTGATGGCCGCCTCGGTGATGACGATGATCCCCCTGATCGTTCTCTTCATCGTCGGCCAGCGCTTCTTCGTCCGCGGGATCCAGCTCGGCGCCGTGAAGGGCTGAGCCGTCCCCGCCGCGCGCGACCGCCGCAATTCCTCCCCCCGACTTGATGCCTTCCGCGGAAGGCGTTAGGTTCCCGCGATTTTTCATCGAGACCCGCGGGATGCGGGAACGGAAGAGGACCGGAAGGGGAGACCGACCATGACGGAATGGAAATGCACGCGGTGCGGGAAGACGGACGTCTCCCATCTGGAAAAGGCGCCTTTTCCGGGGACGCTGGGGACGGAAATCCAGGAGAAGGTCTGCGCGACCTGCTGGGATCACTGGGACCAGGCGCGCGTGATGATCCTCAACGAGTACCACCTGAACATGGGGAATCCGGAGCATTTCTCCGCGCTTCTGCAGCAGATGAAGTACTTCCTCGGGTTGGAAGAACCGCCCGAAAACCCCGCCTGAGACCCCCCGCTACCGGATGATCTCCTTGCGAATCCCGGGGGCGTTCATCAGCCGTGCCGTCCCCCGGTAATCGGGACGGAACTCCAGGCAGTCTCCCACCCTCAGGTTCGTGTCGCGCGGCAATGTGTAGACCGCCATCTCCGAGGTGACTCCGGCCGGCCGGATCCCCTCGAGGCGGGGCTGCAGGGACTCCGGGTCGACGTCGACCAGGCCGAAGTCGACCACCGCGCGCAGGCACGAAGCGTTCTCCGCCGACCGCGGGGAATCGAGCGCGTACCCCGACGGCGCCGCCGCAAGCCCCGCGTCGTCCGGGACTTCCTTCTCCTCGATCTCGAGGATCCGGCAGGAGAAAAGGAACGCATCGGCGCGAAGATCCCGGAATCTCTTTCCCGTCAGCGGCGTCGTCCCGAGAAACGCCGCCTCGCCGATCCGGAAATGCGCGCCGGGCTCGACCGGATCCGAATCCGTCAGCAACGGCAGGGCGATCGAACTGCCGGCCGAAAGGATTTCGGGCCGTTTCCCGCCCGCCCCGGCGATCCGGTCGGCCAGTTCCCGGAGCATCCGGAAATGGGACCGGCGCGGCACGATCCCCCGCATGCAGCCCAGGTTGGTTCCCAGCCCGACGAGGTCGAGGTGGCGCATTCTCGAAATCTGCATCCAACGTTCGATCGCCGCTTCCGCCGGCACGCCTTCCCGGAGTTCCCCGGTTTCGATCATCAGGATCACCCCGTGCCGCGTTCCGGCTGCGGCAGCCGCCTCCTCCAGGGCGCGCAGAGTCCTCATCGACGTGTTGCACGAAAGATCCGCAATCCGGACCACCTCCGCCGCATCTTGGGGCGCCGGGGGACGGATGAGCCACATCGGCAGACCCGGCCGGATCCGCTGCGCCACGGCGAGATGCTCCGCCCGGGAATCCCCGATCGACCGCAGCGCCCGCGCGGGAAGATCGCGCAGAACGGTTTCCAGCAGTTCCTCGTGACCCGCCGCAAGCTTGGTCACCAACGACCATGCGGCCCCGCGACTCGAGATCAACGCGTCGAGTCGACGGATGTTCTCCCGGATCGGTTCGGTCTGGATGTGAAGAACGGCCATGATTCGCGGGACGGCGCCTTGCGGATTCCCCCTTCCGTGCCATGGGGTCGCGATTCCATTCATGATGGGAGCTTCGGGAATCCACCGCAACGCAAGGGATCGGCGGTCGTATCGATCAGAACCGAAAGAATCGGAACGAATCCTGCTCTTTCCGGGAAGGTTGGCAAGGTCCTGGACGGAGCCGGGGGAGCGGTCTCCGACCGCATGCCTGGAGGAGACAGGCCGTCCGGGGGGTTCGGTACCGCGGTCGGCGAACCGGTTCGGCGGGGCGGCAGGAAATTCCGTCCCCGCGGAAGCCACGGAGAGGTAGCATCGTGAGACACATCATGCATCCGCGAAGGACCCCCGTGTCCTCTTTTTCGGGGATAGTGGTCCTCCTTTTGTGGGCGTCGGCGGGGTTCTCCCAGTGTGGAGACATCCCTCCGGGGATGACCAACTACAACGCTGTGATCTTCGGGAACCATCAACTCGTGGGAGGCGATGTCGAGGGACGGCTCGCCGTTGCCGGTGATTTCACCGCGACGGCCGCCAGCAGTATCGGCATCGCCGTGATCGGGCCGTCGCTGCAGGAACCCTACGGCGACACCCTGGTCGTCGAGGGAACGATCGACAACCAGAGCGGCTCGTCGTGGGAGGTCCGCGGAAACGCCGTCTACGGCGTGGCCTTCCAGGGAACCGCCTTTTCCCATCCTTCGGGATACTCCACCCGGGGGCCGGAAACGGGCGTGCTGGATTTCGCGACCGCGCTCGTCGAGATCCGGGACCGCAGCGCCTACTGGGCCGGCCTGGAGGACAACGGCACGGTCAGCGACAACGGCTGGGGCACCATCACCTTCACGGGAACGGATCCCGATCTGAACATCTTCACCATGGATCCGAGCGGATTCCCCTCGTGGGGCGCCACGCTCAATTTCAACGTTCCCGCCGGATCGACCGTGCTGGTGAATGTGAAGGGGGAGGACTTGACCTTCACGGGCGGATCCATGACCGAGAGCTACAAGGAGAAGTTGCTCTTCAACTTCTACGAGGCGACGAACATCGTCTCCCAGACGTTCGCCTGGCACGGGGCGATGGTGGCCCCGTTCGCCGATTTCACCTTCCAGGGCGGCCAGATCAACGGGCGGGCCGTGATCGGAGGGAACGTCACCCAGGGACAGTCGGGGGCGGAATTCCACAATTTTTCCTACACGGGGGACCTGCCCTGCCCGCCGACTCTCGTCTATCTCTCTTCGTTCGGCGCCTCCGCCGTCGACGGACGGGTCTTCGTGGAATGGACGGTCGCGGAGGAATACGGCACCGCCGGGTTCTACCTGGAACGTTCCCGGGACGGCGTGTGGGAACGGGTTTTCGACGGTCTGATCCCGCCCTTCGGAAACGGTTTCTACAGCATTCCGGATCCCGGGGCGGCCGCGGGCGGCGCCTATGTCTACCGGCTGCTCGAACTGGAAACCGACGGCCGGCTGCGCGTTCTCGGTCCGTACGCCGTCGCCACGGGAGAGGCCCTCACGCTGAACGACTGGAGCCGGAAGGTCTTCACCGCCGAACAGCGGGACCGGCCGGAGGTCAGCAATCCCGATGCGGACCCCGACGGCGACGGCTTGACGAACCGCCAGGAGTTCCTTGCCGGAACGGCGCCCACCAGCGCGGCCTCGGTCTTTGCGCTCTCCTCCTGCCGCAAGCTCGACGGGGACGTCGTGAGGATCGAATGGTCGAGCGTTCCCGGGGCCGTGTACCGGATCGAGAGCAGCGATTCCCCGGGCGGCCCGTTCGCGGTGATCCGGGACGGAATCCGCGCGACCCCGCCGAAGAACGCCGTCGAGATCGCCGCGCCGGGGAGCGGCACGCTCACGGTCTACCGCGTCCGCGTGGAAATGTCGGACTGAAACCGGCTTCGACCCCGACGGGCGTTCGCCTGTCGGGGTCGGCACGCGCGGTCAAGGGTCTCGACGCCGGCAAAACACGCGGTCTACCCTCTTCCTCACCGGAGGAGGGTCGTTCCGCATGAACCGTTCGAAACGAGACCGGATCCGGCGGTCCGTCGTTCTTGCGACGGCGGCCGTCGTCGTTCTCTGCAGCCGTTTCTCTCTTTCCGCCCCCGCCGTTCCGACGGCCGTCTACCTCGTGCAATCGGGCCGGGAACACGAGGAACCGCAGACCGTCGCTCTGCGCCTGGACGCCTGCGGCGACGAAACGCTCGAATCCGGTCGATCCTTCGTCTGGTGGGAACTGTCGGCGCGTCTTCGCAACGGGCAAACCTACGGGGTCCGCATCCTGTCGGAACGGATCCCGATGACCGGTCGGGACGGCATCGGCCGGGTCGCCCGTTATCTTTACCGCGATCCCGCCGGAAAGGTTTTCGAATACGTCGACGCGGCGACCGGCCGCGCCCTTCTTCCCATGATCCGGTTCCGCGAGGATTTTCTTCCGGTTCCCGGCCCGTACGCCGTCTTCGAAGGGGGATTCGCCTCCGCGGGAAGATTCCAGGGACACCCGATCCTTCGCGTATCTCCACTCGATTCCTCGCAGGCCCCGGACCGTCTCTCGTTCGAGAACCCGAAGGTTCTCCGGCTGCAGACCGACCTCCTGATCGCCACGCAGTTGTCGGGACGCAACGACACGGTCCCCCTCCAGCCCGGCGACAGTCCGCCTCGGGCGCGGCCCTACACGCGCGACGAACTCCGGGAGATGATCGACGCGGGAATCAACCTCTTCCACGACGTCGGCGGGGAGATGCCCTGGCTGATCGAGCAACCCGTCTTCTTCGTCCGGGCGCCGTCGTTCCCGGATTCCTGGTACCGCAGCAATCACTTCATGCTCGGGCGGATGTACCTGGATGAGCCCTCGGTGCGGTTCGGCTGGGACGGCGATATCCCGTTCCGCAACCTTCGCGGGCCGGAACAACATGCCTGCGCCGTGCTTTCCCGGGCGGCTTCGCAGTTGCTGCTGGACGCCCTCCGCCTGCCCATGCCATCCGCCAGGGGCCGGCTCGATCTGCACGCCCGTCCCGCCTATTCCTGGGATACGCACTACTATTCGGCCTGGTACCAATTGGCCGCCGGCGTTTCGGGGCTGGTCTACGAGGGACGCTACAGGGAACGGGGGTACGGCTGGAATCCGGAGGCCTTCTTCGGGGAGGAAGGGCTGGACGGGCTGACGTTCCTCGATCAGCTCCATTACCAGAACGCCTTTCTCCGCGGAGCGGCCCGCGCGTTCGACGGGGAATGGGGGATCAGCGTCTATCCGGAAGGGGATCGCGAACTCTTCGCCCCGGCCTGGCGGGAGTCCTACGACATGGGGGCGCGCCTTTTCTGGTACTGGACGCACCCGCCGATGACCGACTGGCCCCTCTTCCTGGAACTCGCACGCGATCTCCGCGCCCACGCGGCCGAACACCCGCGCGCAGGGTTCCGGGAAACCTCGCGCGGGGCGGAAGTGGGAATCGTGTTGCCGGCCGGGTACGCCCTGACCCCGGACGGTTCGGTCTGGGGGTTCGAACGCGACGATCCGAACCGGGCCGGAGTCACCTACGGCGAGGTCGCCGCGGCGGCGGCATGGGAAGGCGTCCTCTGTTCCCGCCTGGGAATCCCCTTCGATTACCTCGTCGACGAACCGTTCGTCCGGGATCTCGGATACCGTCGCCTGATCTACGTCCGGCGGGACGCGACCCTCGATGTCGTTCCTCCCCGCGAGGAAGACCGCGCGCCCCGAACGATCGCGTTGCGCCTGGGGGAGGATCCGGACGGAATCCCGGATCCGGGCGGGGAAAACTCCGCGCGGCCCGCGGATTACCGCGTCGGCAGGGCGCGCGGGATCCGGATCGACGGCGCCCTCGACGACTGGGCGGACGCATCCTGGATTCCCCTTCGCGGGGAGACCGCGGGCGCCGCGGATCTCGTTGAAACCGAGCTGACGATTCCCAACGTCGCCTCGGAGGAACTCTGGTCGAAGTGGGGACGGAGCTATCTCGGGTTCGAGTTCGATCAGCTCGATGCCGAACTCCAGCGACGGTATCACCTCGAGGACTACCACATCATCGGTCCCGACGTCGTCGACGAGAACCGGCCCGGCGTGTCGCTGGAACAGGGGGCCGTCGTCGTCACCGGCGTGCGCGCCGGTTCCCCGGCCGCCGAGGCGGGGTTGCGTCCCGGCGACATCATCCGCGCGGCCAACGGTCGGCGCACCGAATGGGCGTTCGTTCTGCACGGGATCCTCTCGAAGATGCGGAAGGGATCCCCGGATCGTCTCCGCCTGGAGATCACCCGGAGTCCGGGGGATGTTCTCCCCGCCGACGATCTCGCCGCGGACGTCGCCCTCCTCGTCGACGACCGTTTCCTGTACATCGCCGCGAGAGTCGTCGACGACGTGCAGTCCCAGCCGTTCCAGGGATGGTACCTCTGGCAGGGGGACTGTCTGCAGCTCGGGCTCTCCCCCCTGCCGGGACGGGGCATCGGGTACGGTCCCGACGATCATGAACTGGCCCTGACCCGGAAAGACGACGGCGCCTGCGTCGTGTGGCGGTATCACGGGCGGCGCGGTATGCCGCGGGGAATCGTCGAAAGCGCCCGGTTGCAGGTCGTTCGCGAGGACGGGCAAACCCGTTACGAGGCCGCGATCCCGCTGGAAGAACTCATGCCGTTGGCCCCCGGCCTTCTTCCGCGCGCCGCGTTCAACCTGGTGTTGAACGATCACGACGGAGGACCGGTCGCCCGGCGAAAGGGGCGCCTGGAGCTGCGGGAAGGGGCGATGACCCGCCACAAGGCCCCGGTCGATTTCGCCGTGATGGAATTCGAACCTTCCCCGGATCCCCGGAAGGTGTCCGCCGCCCTGTTGTGGCGGCGCCGGGCGACGTCCGCCGATGCCGGTTTCTTCCGACTCGTACTGGCCTGCCGCAGTCCGGCGGCCGGGAACGCCCGCGTCCGGGCGACGCTCCGTTCCCTGGACGATCCGGAGACCCCGGGGGTCGAGGCGTCGACGCAAGTCGCCGTCGGCCCCAAGATGGACGTCTGGAGCCTGGAGATTCCCGTGGAAGCCCCCCCGGGCCGGTACGAACTCTCGGTGACCGTGGAAGGGAACGACGCGGCGCCCGCGGCCGCCGACCGCCTGCCCGTCTTCATCTACCCGTAGCGATCGGCAAGAAGTTCCCCCGCGGCATCGCCTGTACCCGCTCCCTTCCTCCCGCAAAGGACCGCCCCTCGTAGGAGGCCGATCCCGCCTCGCCCTGCGTAGTCCTGCCAGCTACGTGGAACGAAGCAGGAAATCGCCCGACTACAGGACGGAGTAGGGTCGGCCGATTCCCTCGACCCGCGCATAGCGATCTGTGGAGTGGCGATGCCTCCGTCGCGTTTCCCGCGCCGGCGCCGGGGACCGGTCCCTCTACGGAGCCGACTCGTAGAAGGGACCCGTCCCCTCCACGCCCTCCCGAAAAGGATGACTTGTGGAGCCGGGATGACCCCCTCCCGGCTTGCCCCGCAAAGGAAAACCTGGAAAAACTCATCCACCCTGCAGACGGAGAAGCTGCGGTTGATGTCGAGCCAAGGCTGGCTTCTTGGGCTCAGGAACCGCTCGTGCCTCCCGGGACCGCCTCCACCTGTTTACCCAATGCGCCCATATCCCCGTGCCGCATCTATGGAGAATGTCCGCAACATGCGCATTGTTCCTTCACGCTAGGCGGATCAGCCCGAATTCCGCGGTGCCTTGGAATTTTGGCCTTGCTATTTTCGGCTGGATACCGAAAATCCACAACGATTACCTCAGCGATCCTCATCCCCGGCACAACAATGGAGATTGCGGAGAAAAGGACGTTAGACAAGTCGAACGACCATAGAATTTGGGGTATGTGATATGACGCTGCTAAGCCCAAGAAGCCCAGGTTTCCGTACCGTTAAGGCGCTAATTAATCGACTGAATGCAAATCGTGAGACAGAACGTAATCAGTTGGTTTCGGTAGATGATACCGATGTTCCTGCCTGGCAGCGACAGGTTGTATGGAACGAAGAAGAAATGGGCCTGCTTGCCTATAGCATTTTAAACAATTACCCAATCGGCATGATTATCTTGTGGAAGAAGCCTGATTCTATTCGTGTCCCAATTGATGGACGGCAGCGCCTGACCGCAATAAAATTATTCATTGAAGGAAAGGTGTCGATCCCTGACCTTCCGATGGTGGCCGAAGATTATAGAAAAAGAAAATATATGTTACTCGACAATGATGAGGAGAACGGCTTCAAGCTGCTTGATTTGAAAGATAGAGAAGCCTTTGACGACTATGAATTGTCAATTGTCGAATATGAGGATGTATCTGAAGAGCAAGCCATGGACATCTTTGTAATGCTGCAAGGAGGCAAGAGTCTAACAAAAACGGAGGTAAGGGCTGCGCTCGGAGGAAAGCTATGTGATTTTGTAACAGAGCTTACTTCGGCAGTGAATTTGCTGGATGAAGATAGCGAAGATGAAACACCTTCGCGACATGCGTTTTTCAGGGAGCTATCAAGGAATATTCCAAACAGAAGGAAAGCGCACAGGAATATAGCTGACATACTTTTGCATGAATATTTGTACCCCAATCAAGATAAGCATTGGTCAAGCCTAGAAGCTATGTATAGAGAAAAATCTAAGACATTTAGCGATGTTGATAGGGATCAGTTTAGAAAACTATTAGGTCGGTTTCATAAGGCAGTACGAATAAATGTAAACGGAACAAGGCAGATCATACCTCAGCTTAGAAGTGCCCACTTCTTGCTAACTGTGTTTAAGGCATGGAAGGAAATTGATGAACAGTACGATTTGCCGTGTGATTTTGATTTCGCTAAATGCATAGAAGAATTTGAAACGAAACGCGCTGAGTCTCCAGATGATCCGCCCTGGATCAATTTTACAGCCGCTCTTAGCAATGCAGGATATTCGCAAAACAGAATTGAAATAAGGCATAACATATTGGTTCCCTTTATTCTTGGGAAATATCCTTCTATAAGACTGAAAGCAAGAGATAGGCGGGCATTTACAATCGAGCAGAAAATTGCAATATGGGAGCGAGCGAATCATCAATGCGAACATGTAGACGAGCGAGGTAATAGGTGCCAAGAAGTGTTTCCTAATCCAAGGGACGCAGATGCTGACCATATAGTCTTATGGAAGAATAATGGCCCGACAACTGTCGAAAATGGTCGCCTGTTGTGCGCTAAGCACAATCGTGGGAGGAGGGATGGGTAGTCTAACAATTGCGTCAAGCAGGACTGGCAATTCCGCTCCGCTGCATTGGCAGCGGGTTACAGGAATCGTTCGTCGGGAGCGCAGGATGTCGCGGCAAACGGACGTGGGGGCTGGTCCCGCCCCTCCCCGGCCGCCTGCGGCTGGCGAAGATCCGGGGCGAAGTGGACCACCCTTGGGCAAGCAAGCTTGGCTCCAGGGCGAGAGCTAAGCTGCGAGGGTTGTTAGGCGGTCTGGAGAGTCAATGAACACTGAGGTACAGAAGGGACTGGCTGCGCTTCGACGGGCTTTCGTTAAACATGGAGAATGCGCCGAGGCGATCGTCTCGGCAGCCGGCGGAAACCTATACGCTTTGGACCTCGTAATGCTCGCCGCCCTGAAGCGGTCACTGTCGTTGACGAGAGGGTTCTGCGACCTGATGGAGTCTGGCAACTTTGTGTGTGCAGCTGCCCTTATTCGCCTCCAGCTTGACAACGTTCTTCGTGCGGCAGCTCCCGGGTGGGCCGAAGACCAGGACGCTCTCTCAGTGGGAGTGTTGCGTGGAAAGAGGATCAGCCAGTTCAAAGGTCGTGATGGTGAACCGTTGACGGATCGCAAGCTTGTGGACCGCCGGGCAGCTACGGATCCTTGGGTGTCAGATGTGTACCGGGAGACCTCTGGTTTCGTACATTTGTCGTGGAAGCACATCTTTAGTGCGTTCAAGCGATTGGACGAGGAGGATCGCGTGGCTAATCTCGTCATTGGCGAGCGGGACGACTTCGTGCCTTCTTCCGCGCGACTTGAGGCTGTTCGGGCGTACCTCCAGATAACCCAGCTACTTCTGGGCGTGATGGTCAAGTATGCGGAGGAGAAGTGTGGACGCGTCCATGCGGATGAACCACCAGCGTAACAGGCCGATGCAGCAGCGGGCCTTAAGCGGCTGCTGATCGGCACCCCGTTCGCCGGGACCGGAGGCGTTCGCTGAGATGATAATGAGAATCATTACCAGATTCATTGTAGCGCTGGTTGTGTGCATCGGACGTAAGCGTCCGAGGGAGGACCGTATTTCGGCCGAGGTGGAGGTGTGGGAGGATGAGCGAGGCGGCGTCTATGCCGCTCGAGCGGGGCGTTTGGAAGCCGCGAGCCAGTTGGCGGGGGT
>CAYNBQ010000087.1:0-15245 GCA_964395275.1 uncultured Verrucomicrobiota bacterium | reverse complement strand
GCCCCCAGGAGGTGACAGAGGTCGCCGGCGGACGGGGGCGGCCGGTCCTCGGCGAACCGCTTGGCGGCTTCCTCGACGATGCGCAGGGCGAGCAGCCGCCGCAGCCGCAGGCAGGCGTTGCGCGCGTCCTGTTCGAATTCATAGGTCTCCTGGTTGTCGACGGCGAAGGCCGTTTCCGCGCCGAAGAGGGCGATCTTCCAGCTCAGATTCACCCAGACGAGGAACAGGGGCAACGCCGCGAAACTCCCGTAGATGGCGTTGTACTTGGCGACGCCGATCTGGAAGTGGATATAGGCCCACTGGACGAGTTGAAAGATCGTCCCGGCGAGGATTCCCCCGATGACGGCCGCCTTCAAACTGACCTTCGTGTTCGGAATGAGCAGGTAGATGAACCCGAAGAGGATCCAGATGACCGTGTAGGGGAGCAGATGCATCCCGAAGAGCAGCACCCGCGCCGGGGGCCCGAGAAGTTTGTGGGTTTCGCCGAGAGACTGAACGACCCCCTGGACGTAGACGGTCAGGCTGCTGGCGACGATCAGGAACATCGGGCAGATCAACAGGAGCGAGAGGTACTCGCTGATCCGACGCGCCAGGGAACGGCCGCGGTGGACGCCCCAGATTTCGTTGAAGGAATCCTCGATGTTCCCCATCACCCGGACTACGAGCCAGAAGAGCAGGACCACGCCGACGCCGGCCATCACGTCGCCCCGGGCGCTGGCGAGAAGGGAATCGGAGAATCCGATCAGCTTGTCGGCGATCTCCTCCTTCATCCGGGTCAGGTTTTCCTGGGCCTGCTCCTCTTCGGAGAGGGTTCCGGCCCCCGATTCCGGGACCGTCGCCGCGCCGGCCGATTCGTCGTCCGACGGGGGGGCTTCGGTTGTGGAAGGAGAAGAAGGGGATTCGGTTGAGGAAGGAACCGAGGCGTCCGGGGAGGGGGCGGAATCCCCGCCGGCGGCCGCGGGCGGTTGGGAAGGATCCGGTTCCGCCGCCGACCATATCACGGCCCGGTTTTCGCCCATGATGCTCGATCGGATGAGTTCCTTGAGCCGTTGATCGAGCCCGAAGCCCTTGGCGACCCCGAAGGCCATCGCCAGGATCGGAACGATCGAGAGGAGCGTGTAGTAGGTCAGGGCGGAGGCCCGCAGGGTGCAGCGGTCCTCGTTGAATCCGCGCAGGGCGAGCGTGGCCACGCGGAGCGGTTTCAGGACGGCGGCCTGCATGCGGGGCAGATCCGCCAGACGGATCCGCCAGATGTCGGTGGTCAGAAACTTGATGAAATCCTTGGCCACGATCCCGCGTTCGCCTCCGTGGAACGGACGGGAGGCGATCCGCCTTTCCTTCCGCCCCGGCAACGCGGATCAGCATCGCACGAGGCCGCAGGGGTGGCAAGAATGGGCACTACGGTACGGTCGTTGTACCGCGGGGATCTATTCGGCCGGGCGCAGGGCGACCGGGATCGGGCCCTGCGAATCGGGGTTCAACTCGAATCGGCCCGACCACACGCCCCCGTCGGTTTCGACGCGCACCTCGTACCGGCCGTAGAAACCCCGGAACGACGCCGTGCCGTCGTCGCCGATCTTCGCGGAAAGCCGGGTCCACCATTTCTTGCGGATCAGGTCGTGCAGCGCGTCGTACGCGGGCTTGGGGGACATATCCGCCCGGATCAGCCCGGAGGGGGCGCCCTGCCAGGTGCGCCCGTCGCAGAAATCCCACCAGGTGATCGCCTCGACGGCGGGATGGCTGAAGAGGATCGTGTAGAACCGCGCCGCCTGTTCGGCCTGGCGCGCCTCTCCCTCGGGGGTCGAGGGCCACGATCCCTCCTTCTTCTTGAGTTCCCATCCCTCCTTGCCGGACAGGAACGTCGTTTCGGTGAAATGCAGGGGGACGCCGAAGACGGCGAATCGTTCGCAGACCTCCCACGTCTGTTCGGGGGTCCAGGCCCCTCCGTGCTGGTGGCTCTGGATGCCGATCACGTCGTAGAGGGGTTTCCCGTCCTCGTCGACCAGTTTCGAGATGACCTTTTCGGCGTAGGCCGGGCTGGTCTGGTAATCGTTGATCAGGAGCACGGCGTTCGGGTCCGCCGCCCGCGCGGTCCGAAAGGCCTTGCGCAGGAAGTTTTCGACGCCCATTTCCTTGATGGCCGCCGTGAGTTTCGGGGCCTGGTCGCGGGGACCGGGACGGTCGTACTCGGTGGCCTCGTTCACGACGTCCCAGTAGTGGATGTCGCTCCTGAATCGAAGGATGCAGTCGCGGATCCGCGCGAACTGCAGGCGCAGGACCTCGTTCGAATCGTCGGGCAGCCAGGACGGATCGACCCAGTTCCAGGCGAGGGGATGGCCCTTCATCGTCACGCCGTGTTCGCGGCACCATGGGATGATCCGTTCCGTCCGCGGATAGTCGGGTTTGCCCTGAACCTTCTCGTATCCCCACCAGTAGAAGGGCAACGTGGCGAAATTGAAGAGGTCCGCGAACCGCTTTTCGTATCCGGCGTCCTTCTCGGGATCGCCCCAGGTCCCGAGTTGGAAGATGTTGCATCCGAAGAGGAACCGGTGACGGATCTGTTCGATCTGCGCGGATGCGCCCGGCGGCGGGGGTTTGCCGTCGGGGCCGATCAGGCGCAGCACGGCGTCGCCCTTTCGGTACCGTTCGATCCGCGCATCGGCGCCTTCGAGAATTTCGGTTTTCGACAAGATTTTTCCCTCCCCGGAAGAGATTGCCGCCAGGAGAATCAGGGCCCCCGGGAGAAGGAAACCTCCGGGAACCCGTCCGAATCGGCGCGATGGCGGGGTCGATCGCATGCTTTCCTCCTTGCCGGGGAAATCCGGGCGAACCGGACGTTCTCCCCCCGTGCGGGTAGAGTTTGCCTTGGGAGGACCGGATGCTGCAAGGTTGCACGTCGGAGTTTCTTCCATGACGGCGGAAACGCGGATGCGGGAAACAGCGGGAGGTGGGAGATGCTGCGACGCGCCCTGGCGGCGGTCCTGGCGGGATGTTGGTCGGCGGCGGCCCTTGCGGGGAACCTGCTCGAACTGCCCGCCATGAACAGGGGATTCGGGATGCCGGAAGAGTGGACGGCCCATGCCTGGGCGGGACGGGTCGCCTGGGTCCGGGTTCCGGATGCGGAGATCTTCGGCGTACGGCTGACGTCGGCGGGAACGGGATGGGTCGGGGCGACGTCGTCCCGCCGGCCGGTTCCCCCGGGGCGGACGCTGACGGTCGGCGCCTGGATCTGGATCGACGGCGAAGCCGCGGACAGGGACGACAAGCTGTTCCTTCGATCGTTCGCCGCCGGACGTTTCCTGTCGCAGGACGGTCCCTCGCTGGCGGGGCCCACGGGGGTGTGGCGCTACGTTTCCGGCGTCGTCGAGCCGGATCCGGAGGCGACCCGCTGGGATCTGTCGCTGCAGTTGCGCTCGCCGATCACCGTCTGGATGACCGCGCCGGTCGTCGTATCGGGCCGGGTCGAACTCCGGAATGACAGCATGGCGCCGTCTCTCCCGGCGCCGGAATGGATCGAGGTGAAAGGAATGGTCGGATTGCCCCCGGATTCGGACGGAGACGGAATCGCCGATTCGCTCGAGAAATGGCTCGGAGGCGAGATCGAGTCCGGTCTCCGGCGGAGGTCGCCGCGCACGAGTTTCCAGACCAACGGCGGGTATGTGCCGGAACACGATCTGGCCACCGACATCGTCATCGTGGCCCGGCAGACCGCGCCGGCGCTGCAATCGTGGGCGTTGCGCGGGTACGAGGTGCATTCGATGGCGGGCTTCCGGGCGGGAAAGGAGTACGCGGAGGCCCACATGGACGAGGTGCAGACGATGCGCGACGGGACGCCGCGCGTGATCGCCGGGAGCAGTTTCTACATGGTGCCGACCGAACGCCGCCGGGAGATCTTCCGGGAACGTTTTCTGCAGGCGGTGGAAAACGGCGCCGTGGCCGTCTGTCCCGAGGAACCGGAGTTCTTCGCGGCGACGGGGTATTCGGAAGCCTTCCGCAAGCGCTGGGAGGAGGAATACGGTCGTCCCTGGGCGCCGCCGCACGAGACGGTGCAGGACCGCTGGGACGCCGAACGGTTGAAGGCCCGCATGGAACGGGAGCTTCTGGAGGCGATCTACTCGGCCGTGCAGGAGCGTTCCCCCGGGGTTCGGCGGTTTCTTCTGGCGCACAGCCCGGTGAACTATTCCGAATGGGCGATCACCTTCGCGCACGCGGACGCCGTGCGCACGCTGCCGATCGACGGGTTCGTCGGCCAGGTGTGGACCGGTACGGCGCGCACGCCTCTTCCCGCGGACGGCGAGCGCAGGGAGCGCACCTTCGAACACGCGTTCCTGGAATACAGTTCCGTTTTCCATCTGACGCGCGGCACGGGAATCGAAACGTGGTTCCTGATGGATCCGCTGGAGGATCATCCGGGCCGCACGATGGACGATTATCGTTCCAACTACCATCGCACGCTCGCCGCGTCGCTGCTCTTCCCGGGGGTGGTGCGGTTCGAGGTGCTGCCGTGGCCGAACCGGATCTACGGCCGCGTGCCCGACGCCTTCGCCGCGGAGATCGGGGTGGTCACCCGCGTGCTGGAGGACGTTGCGGATCACCCGTCGTTCGAACCGGACTGGGGGACGGAAGGCCTGGCCGTCTTCGTCTCCGACACGATGATGTGGGAACGCGGCGGACCGGACGACCGGGGCATGGCGGATTTCCACGGATTGTGCGCGCCGCTGATCGTGCGGGGGATCCCCGTGCAGGTGGCGCACCTCGACCGGGCGGCGGAGGAGGGATACCTGGACGACATCGATTTCCTCCTGCTGACGTACGAGGGGATGAAGCCGCCGGATCCCGCCGTCCATCGGGCGATCGCCGCGCGCGTGCGTTCGGGGGCGGCGCTCGTTCTCTGCCTGGGCGACGATCCGTTCCGATCGGTCGCCTCCTGGTGGCGCGAGGAGGGCTTTGCGGCTCCCGAGGATCACCTGCTGCGGGAACTCGGCTTGCCCGCCGCAGGCGCTCCGGAAGCGATTTCGGAACCTCTTTCGTGGGAATGGACCGATCCCGCGGGCGGACCGTCGTGGACGATCCCCCGGGATGCGCCCGTGACCCCGTTGCCCGAGGGGGGGATCGTCCTGGCGAAGGCCGGGGGGCGACCCGTCGCCGCGCGGTACGACCGGGGGGACGGCAGCGTGCTGCTGGTCGGAATCCCGCCCCGTCTCTTCCTCGAATCCGTCGAGGCCGGAGACGTCTGGCGGCGGCTGACGGCGTCGGCCTGCGCCGCCGAAGGCAGGGAATGGAAGGAAAGCCCGTGGCTGGCCGCTCTGCGGGGACCCTATCTCGTCGTGGGAAGCATCAGCGGCGAATTCCGCCGGGCGGGGCGGTTTCTCGACCTGCTCGGGGACGGCATGCCCGAAACGGGCGAGGCGCGGGCGGCGCCGGGGCAGGCGGGGGTTTTCCTGGATCTGGACCGGTTGCCGGAGAGCGAGGGGCCGAGGATCCTGGCGGGATCCTCGCGTGTCCTTGCGGTGCGGTCGACGGCGGAGGCCCTCGAATGCGTCGTTCGGGGGCCCCGGGGCGTGCGGGGCGTCATGCGCATCGATCCGGCGGGAAGGAAGGTCGTGGAGGCGACGGGGATCGACGCCGACGGCAACCCCGTGCCGATCGAGGTGGACGCCGGGGGATCCGCGGGATGGACCGTCCTCCTGCGGTATCCGGAATCGCATCTCGGCCAGGCCCTGAGAATCCGCCTGGAACGCTGAACGGCCTCTCCGGAGAGCGGGAGCCGGGTTTCTCCGCGCGGCGCTTGCGGCGGGGCGTCGAGCGGAGGATGATCGGTCCCGATGGATGCCGCCCGGATCGGCGGGCGGATCGAAAGGAGAGGTCCGATGAAGGGGTTCGGTGCAAGGGGTCCACGGTGCGTCCGGTTTGCCGCGGCGACGGGGTTGGCGGGGCTTCTCGTTCTGGGAGCGGTCGTTTCGAGGGCGGACCGGCTCGAACTGCGGGACGGAACGGTCCTGGAGAACTGCTACGCCCGCGACGAAGGGGTGCGATACACGGTCTGGGAATCCCTCGACGAGGTCGGGGGGCCGCCGCGGGCGATCCCGCGCAGCGAAGTCAAGGAATACACGATGGAACGCGGGGAGGCCTGGGATCGCAAGCCGGATCTTCCCGACCTGTCGGTGACCTTCGTCGAGATGACGCCGAAGTTGCCGGGGCTGCACGGCGTCGTGGACTACGACAAGTGGGGACGGCCGCGCTTGCTCGGCGGACCGTTTCCGGACATCGGCGAAGAGGCGTACCACGACCCCGAGAAGATGGTCGAAGACCTGAAGTTGCACTACGAAACAGGCGACCGGATCAAGCTGACGGCCCATGTGAAGAACCTGGGGTTCCGGGAGGCCGGGCCTTTCGAGGTGGAGTGGTTCGTGGACGGGAAACCGGTCAAGACGGACCGGCGGATGGATCCCCTGCCGGAAATGGAGGAGGCGACGTTCGTTCTGGATTACGAATGGCCCGGAGGATCTCCGGTGCTCACGGTCCGCGTGGTGACGGACCAGCCGGAGATCGCCGTCATCAACAACGAGCGGGTGGATCATCTGGCGGGGTTCAGTTTCTACTACGTCGTCAACCCCGGGCGCGTTGCATCGTGGCACGAGTTCCGTTCGAATTACGGGACGTTCAGCTGGGAGGATTTCTACATCTGGCACCTGGAGATCATGAATCTTCTTCTCGAGAACTCGGTGTTCCCGGCGGTCCCCGAGGGACCCCGGGCGCGGGTCCGGTTGGATCGGATCGTCTACGCGACCGACGTTCCCAAGGCGGTCGAGAAACTCCGCGAGGCCGACGGGCTGGGCCATCACCAGGGCGGCTGGGTCTGGAACGATTCCCCCGAGGAGGTCGAGAAGGGCGTCTGGAAACAGACCGATCACAAGTGGCGTAATTCGACCGAATGGTCGTTGCCGCACGAACTCGGGCACCAGCTCGGGCTGATCGACTGGTACAACTTCGACTATTCGGGGACCGAAGCGCACCGGTGGGCGGACAACGGGGCGATCGTGACCCATTTCATGAATCACCCGATCCAGATGATGCACTGGCACGGACCGCATCTGTACGGGGAAGTCGATGCGGCCTACCTGGACCGGACGTGGAACATGCCGCGGGGCTATTTCGGCGACATGCTGTTCGCCATTCCGCGGGAATGTTTCCTGCGGATCGTCGACATCAACGGGCGGCCGGTCGCGGGCGCCCGGGTCGAGATCTTCCAGCGGGGTGTGGAAATCGATCCCGGCGCGGAACCCGGGCAGGACGGGGGCGTCACGTACTGGCCGGTGGTGGAAGACGGGAACTTCGGCCACCCGATGTCGAAGGATCCGGTGATCGCGGGCACGACGGACGCCGGCGGGCTTCTCCGGCTGCCGAACCGTCCCGTCAAAGAGGTGCGGACGCTGAACGGCTTCGAACGCCGCCCGAATCCCTTCGGGAACATGAACGTGGTCGGCCAGCGGGGGTTGATGTACGCGAAGGTGACCAGGGGCGATCGTTCGCTCTACTACTCCCTGGAGGCCTTCGACTTCGTGGTCGCGTGGTTCCGGGGGGAGGAAGAGCGGTACGTGCAGGTGCTGGAGACCCCGTGGGGGTCGGTGGATTCCCCGCCGGCGCCGCCGGAGGTGCAGGCCGAACGCACGGAGGACGGCCGGGTTCGGGTCCGATGGAGCGCTCCGAAGGGGCGGGAATGTTCCTACCTCGACCGGGTGATCGGTTTCCGGGTTTACCGCCGGATTTCCGACGACGCCCTGAACGACGCCCCGTGGCAGCCGGTGGCCACGACGGCGCCGGGAACGACGGAAGTCGTCCTGGATCCCGCGCAGAAGATCGACGAAATCCGCTGGTTCACGAAGACGGAACGGTACGGCGTGACCTCGATCGGGGAACGTTCGGTCGAGAGCGAACTGGCCGAGACGATTCTCCCCGCGCCGTGACGGCGCGCGGGGGGCGGGCGTCCCTTTTTCGGGCGAAAAATGCGTTTTGACTGTGACGCGATCTTCGGCGGGGCATAAGTTCATGGGGTGATCGAGGAGGATCGGCCAGGGTGGAAACGGGATTCCGCCGGGGCGGGCGGGATCCGAGAACCAACGAGGAGCCGAAGGCCGCCGGATCTTCCGCAGCGCACCGATGCCGATCCGTGGGAAGGCCCGGCCGGCCGCTCCCGTGAAAACAACCGAAGACAACTCGCGGGCCGAGGCGGGCGAGGAACGCCTCGGCGCTGAAGATATCCCGACATCGCGACTGGTGCTCCGTCTGATGCGGCTGGCATGGAAATATCGTGTCAGCGCATTGCGGGTCATCGCCCTCCAACTGGTTCTGTTGGGGATGTCCCTGTCCGGGCTGGGGCTGAGCGGACTGGGGATCGACGTCATTCATCACGGGTTCGATCCCTCCACGAAACCGCCGCGCTGGCCGTTCGGCCTGCGGCCGCCCGACGACTGGTCGACCCTCCGGGTGCTGGTGATGATCGCCCTGGGGGTCTTCCTGCTGGCGTTGCTGCGGTTCGTGGTCACCCGCGCGATCACCGTCTACAAGGTGCTGCTGGTCCAGGAGATCGTCGTGGACCTCCGCTCGCGGGTCTACGACAAGCTCCAGCGGCTCAGTTTCCGTTTCTTCGACGCCAACGAATCGGGATCGATCATCAACCGGGTGACCGGCGACGTGCAGGCGGTGCGCAGGTTCGTCGACGGGGTGTTGATGGAGGTTCTGGTCATCCTGCTCTCGCTCGCCTTCTACCTCGCCTACATGCTGAACATCCACGTGCGGCTGACGATCGTCTGTCTGGCCACGACCCCGCTGCTCTGGTTCCTGACGGTCCGGTTTTCGCGCATCGTCAAGCCGGCCTACCGGAAGAACCGGGAACTGTACGACCGGGCCGTGCTGGTGTTGTCGGAGAACGTCCAGGGGGTGCACGTCGTCAAGGGGTTCTCCCGTCAGAAGGAGGAGATCGAGAAGTTCCGCGCGGCCAACGATGCCGTCACGGAACACAAGCGATGGATCTTCCGGCGGGTGTCGACGTTCGTGCCGATCGTGGGGCTGATCCCCTACGTGAACCTGGTGATCCTGTTGATCTACGGCGGATACCTCTGGATCCACGACCCGGATTTCCAGTTCGGTTCGGGCCTGATCGTTTTCGCCGGTCTGCTGGGGCAGTTCTCGGGGCAGGTCGGGGGCATCGCCAGGATCGCCAACAGCGTCCAGATCAGCCTCACGGGGGCGCAGCGCGTTTTCGAGGTGTTGGACGCGCCCGTGACGATCCGCAGTCCCGAGAACCCGGTGCCTCTGGGGCGGGCCCGGGGTTCGGTCCGGTTCGAGCACGTCAGCTTCCACTATTCCGGGGGCAGCCCCGCGCTGTTCGACGTGAGCTTTTCGGCCGAACCAGGACAGACCGTGGCGATCGTCGGTGCGACCGGGTCGGGCAAGAGCACCCTGATGAGCCTCATTCCGCGGTTCTACGATCCGGACAGCGGCCGGGTGATGATCGACGACCATGATGTGCGCGAGTACGACGTCAACGAACTGCGCCGCAACATCGGGATCGTGTTCCAGGAAAGTTTCCTCTTCAGCACCACGGTCGCGGCCAACATCGCCTTCGGCCATCCCGAGGCCTCGCAGGAACAGATCGAGAAGGCGGCCCGCATCGCCGCGGCCCACGAGTTCATCCTGCAGCTCGAGAACGGATACGACACGCTGCTGAGCGAGGGGGGTGCGAATCTCTCCGGCGGCCAGCGGCAGCGGATTGCCATCGCGCGGGCGATCCTCCTCGAACCGCCGATCCTGCTGCTGGACGATCCGACGGCCGCAATCGATCCGGAGACCGAGGAAGAGATCCTCCGGGCCATGGACAACGCCATGCGGGGGCGGACCACCTTCGTCATCGCCCACCGGCTCAGCACCCTGCGCAGGGCCGACGTCATTCTGGTGCTCGACAGGGGGCGGATCGTCCAGATGGGGACCCACGAGGAACTCATGCGCGCCGGCGGACATTACCAGCACGCCGCTTCCCTGCAGATCGCCGACCGGGAGAGCCGCCGGCTTCTCGGCATGGAGGAATCCATGCGATGAACGCCCCCGCGCAGCGGGTCCAGCTCACCCACGTCGAGCCGAAGGACCGGGAAGAGGACAAGCGCCCCCTGAACCTGCGGCTGATCCGGCGGCTCTTCGGGTTCACCCGTCCTTACGCCAGGATCCGCAACTGGCTCTTCTTCATCGTGATCCTGCGGGCCTTTCAACTGCCGGCGCTGGCCTGGGCGTTGAGCGCCGTCATCAAGGGGCCGATCGCCGAGAAGGATTTCCCGGGGATCCTGCGCGGGGCCGCCGGCTACGGGGCGCTGGCCCTGGTCACCTTCATCACCATGCATTTCCGGATGCGGCTCACCCTGGAGCTGGGCGAGGCCGTCGTCCACGACCTGCGCAACCGGATCTTCGAACATCTGCAGAAAATGCCGATGCGTTTCTACGACAAGACGAAACTGGGACGCATCATCAGCCGCATGACCTCCGACGCCGAAGCGGTGCGCAGCGGGGTGCAGGACGTCTTCTTCGTCACCCTGGTGCAGCTCGGCCAGATGCTCGTGTCGGCCGCGGTGATGATCTACTACGACCTGCCGCTCTTCCTCTTCGTCCTGGCGATGGCGCCCGTGATCTGGGGCATCACGATCTATTTCCGCAGCCGCCTGAGCCGCGCCTGGCGCGACATCCAGGAATCGTTCAGCCGGGTCACCGCCACGCTCGCGGAATCGGTCACCGGCATCCGCGTCACCCAGGGGTTCGTCCGGCAGGACGTCAACGCGGCGCTCTTTCACGACCTGGTCGAAGATCATTCGGGATACAACGTCCGAGCGGCCCGGCTTTCGGGCGTGTTCTTCCCGCTGCTGGATCTCAACAGCCAGTTCTTCATCGCCATGCTCCTGGTGCTCGGCGGATTCCAGGTCCTCCGCGGCGGGCTCGGGGCCCAGGGGCTCCCCCAGGAACGGTTCGACGCCCTGGTGGTTTTCTTCTTCATGGTCAACGGTTTCTTCGGACCGATCACGGCGATCGGCCGGCAGTACGGGGTGGCGCTGACGGCGATGGCGGGCGCCGAACGGGTCTTCCGGCTTCTCGACACCGAGCCCGAGAATCTGGATTCCGAGGACGCGGTGCGGCTGCCGCCGATCCGCGGCGAGGTGGAGTTCCGGCACGTCGGCTTCGAATACGACCCGGGACGCCCCGTTCTGTTCGACATCACCTTCCGGGCCGAGCCGGGACAGACGATCGCCCTGGTGGGACAGACCGGCAGCGGGAAGAGTTCCATCATCAAGCTCATCGCGAAGTTCTATCTGCCGACCACCGGCCGGATCCTGATCGACGGATACGACATCCACCGGATCGAGTCCGAATCGCTCCTGCACCAGCTCGGCATCGTGCTCCAGCAGAACTTCCTGTTCACCGGGAGCGTCATGGAGAACATCCGCATCGGCCGGGGGGACGCCACCGACGAAGAGGTGATCGAGGCGACCCGCCGGCTCGATTGCCTGGACCTTTTCGAGGCGATGCCCGACGGCTTCCGGACGCAGGTCGGGGAGCGGGGCGGGAGCCTCTCGCTGGGACAACGACAACTGGTCTGTTTCGCGCGGGCCATGCTGGCGGACCCGCGGATCCTGATCCTCGACGAGGCGACCAGCAGCGTCGATACGATGACCGAGGCCCGCATCCAGAGGGCCCTGGACGTGCTGCTCGAGGGGCGCACGAGTTTCGTCGTCGCCCACCGGCTCAGCACGATCCGCCACGCGGACCTGGTCCTCGTCCTGGACCAGGGACGGATCGTCGAACGGGGGTCCCACGAGGACCTTCTCACCCAGGGCGGGATCTACGCCAACCTCTACCGGCAGTTCATCCGCGCCAGCGAAGAATAGGGACGGCGCGCCGCCGTCCCGGCGTCCCGATCCGGCATCGGGGATTCTGCTTGATCCCGCCCGGTTGCATGCGTGAAATGTTCTGTCTGCCCGGATGTCCCGGGGCAAGGAGGAGGGGATCATGAGGAACGCTTCTTTCCGGAAACGGATTGCGGGGATCGTCGTGCTCGCAGCGGTTTTCGCCGTGCCGCGGGCCTTTTCGCAGGATTCCTGGGAGATCTTCCGCGTCACCGAAACCCACAAGTTCACCGACATGGGGCCGCGCAGCCTGGCCTTCGATTCCGCGGGCCATCCCCGGATTGCGTACGGCGGCAGTGGTCTGTACTACGCGTGGCACGACGGGGAGACGTGGCACACGGGAACCGCGGACGGGGCGCCCGGGGTGGGTCGCCACGCTTCCCTGGCCTTGACGAACACGGAGGATCCCCGGATCGCGTATTACGACGCCGAGAACGGGGACCTGAAGTACGCGCGAGAAATCGTTTCCTCCGGCGTGCGGGTGTGGCTGCTGGAAACGGTCGACTCCGACGGAGACGTCGGCGAATCCTGTTCGCTGGCGCTGGACGACGACGGGCGCCCGAACATCAGCTATTACGACCGAACAAACGGCGCCTTGAAATACGCCCGGCGGGGCATCCTCGGCTGGACCCTGGTGGTTGTCGACGCGGCGGACAATGCCGGGGTGGAGAGTTCGATCGCGCTGGACGCGGCCGGGAATCCGGCCGTCGCCTACGTGAAGGGAGCTGGCGCTCCGGATCGGCTCTATTACGCGTGGTTCGACGGAACGGCGTGGCACACGGAAGCCGTCCCGAGCAGCGGCATGGGCGCCCGGGACCCGAACCTGATTTTCGATTCGCACGGACACCCGTTGATCGGATTCGTCAGTTCCGGGTTCACGCATCTGGTCCTGATGGCATGGCGATCCGACACCGGGCTGTGGACCATCACCACGGTCGACCCGGGCACTCCCGGGGGAACCGAGCTTTCGATGTTCCTGCAGCGCTACGATCGTCCCTATTTCAGCTACTACGCCCTGGGTTCCCGGGATCTCCGGTATGCGGACCCGTACCTGGGGCCGGACGAGGAACTTCACTGGAACCTCTACGCCGTCGAGACCCGCGGGGACATCGGCAGGTACAGTTCCATCGCCGGAGATCTCTTTGGAACGGTGGGGATCTCCTTCTACGACGTCAGCGGAGCGGCGCTGCGTTATCGCGACCTGATGTCGCCCGTGTCGGATTTCGTGGACTGGTCGCACGACTGGGGGACGAACGCCTCCCTGGCGCTCGATCCCTCGGAACTGCCGCACGTGGCGTTCTACGACGCCGATCACAAGGAGATCCTGTACGCGTACTTCGACGGCGCGGGCTGGGGCGTGGAACCGGTCGAGTTGGACGACGATTCGATCGACCCGCCCCTTTCGCTGGCGATCGGGTCGGACGGGCTGCCGCGTCTGGCCTACTACGACGGAATCCGGGGCCTGGTGCGATTCGCGCGGAAAATCCGGGCGGTTCAGGGCTACGAATGGGTGACGGAAACGGTGGAGGCGGACGTCATCATGCCGGTGCCCGTGCTGGAATTCCTGCGGATCCGCCTGGCGCTCGACGGCAACGACGTTCCCCACCTCGCCTACACCGCCTGGGACGAGGAGGCCGACGCCCCCGATGTCCGTTACGCGCGCAAGGTGGGGGATTCCTGGCCCGTCGAGGTCGTCGAAACGACCGCCGGCGGCTTTCTCGACTTCGTCCTGGATCCCGAGGGAGGCCGCCATCTGGCCTACCGCATGAAAGTCGATACCGGGTGGGACTACGCCTTGCGCTACGCGCACCGGCCCCCGTTCGGACTGGCGGACTGGACGCGGGAAACCCTCGACGAGATTCCGGGGATCGCGGCGATCGACCTGACCCTGGATCCCGACGGCGATCCCCACATCTCCTACGCGGGCGGGGTCGTTCGAAGCCTGCGGTACGCCGGATGGAACGGCGAGGAGTGGGTCCGCAGGGATTTTCCTTTGCAGGATCCGGTGGACACGGCGATCGGTGCCTACGGAAAGGACGACGTCCGCATCGTGTACGCGGATTTCCCTTCGGCGGAGGATGGGCATTCGCTGCGGACGGTCCGGTTCGACCCGGGCGGCGGGAATCCCGTGCCGGAGTCGACCGTCGACGAGGCCGGGGACGCCGGGGCGTTCTGTTCCATGCAGCTCGATTCGGCGGGCGTCGCGCACGTCGCGTACTACGACGCAACGAACGGCGGGCTGCGCTATGCGCGCGAGGGGGATTGGGTGCGGCCGATCCTGCGATGGACGGGGATCGAGCGGGTTGCGCCCGGCGTGCGACGGTTCCGCTGGACGGGGAGCTGCGCGGGAATCGATATCCTGCGCGCGGCGCGTCCGGACGCGCACCTCTGGGAGGTGATCGCCGCGAATCTCTTCGGGACCCGTATCGAGATCAAGGAAGAGGACGGTTCCGCCAGGAGATTCTACAAGCTTCGCATGGCGGAATAGCGGGCGGCGGCGGGGGAGCGGATTCGCCGGCCGCCGTTCGGGTATCCTTTCCCCGTTTGCGCCGGGCGTTGCGCAGGCGCAGTTTCCTCTTACGTGCTAGGTTGATCCGTTGCCGGACCCGGCGGACGGGTTTGCGGCGCACGCGGGAGGGCGAAATCGATGAAGGCACGGGGCGACGTGACGCGCCGTCCGTTCCGGGACGGGCGCGAGATCTCGATCATCGGGCTGGGGGGCATCGTGGTCTGCGGGATGGAGCAGGCCGCGGCGGATCGGATCGTCGGAGAGGCTCTGGATCGGGGGGTGAACTACGTCGACGTGGCGCCCGCCTACGGAGACGGGGAAGCCGAGGAACGGCTCGGGCGCGCCCTGGAGAAGCGGCGGGAGGAAATTTTCCT
Source organism: uncultured Verrucomicrobiota bacterium (assembly GCA_964395275.1). Lineage (GTDB taxonomy): Bacteria > Verrucomicrobiota > CALLYA01 > CAYNBQ01 > CAYNBQ01 > CAYNBQ01. The sequence continues at coordinate 417 of CAYNBQ010000087.1, read as the reverse complement.
GGCCTGCAAGACGGGGGCCCGGGACGCGGAGGGGGTTCGGCGCGAGATCGAGGTCTCGATGAAACGGCTGCGCACCGACCGGTTCGACCTCTACCAGTTTCACGGCATCGGGGTGCGCGAGGACGATGTCGAACGCATTCTGGCGCCGGGCGGGGCCGGGGAAGCCTTTGCGGAAGCCCTCGAGAAGGGGCAGGTGGAATACCTGGGCTTCTCCGCGCACTCGATCCCGGCGGCGCTGCAACTCCTTGAGAAGGCGCCGTTTCCGATCCATTCGGTCCTCTTCCCGGTGAACTACGGCGCCTGGACCCGCGGCGGGTTCGGTCCCCGCCTCATGGAGAAGGTCCGCTCGATGGGGGTCGCGCGACTCGGTCTGAAGGCCATGGCGCGGGGCCCGCGGAAGGAAGGGGAAGAGGCGCG